>DATHVI010000130.1:0-16482 GCA_035461385.1 Solirubrobacterales bacterium | reverse complement strand
GGTCGCGGGTACCGGTGCGCGTCCGCCGCCCGGCGCCGGCGGACCGGACCGCCGCGCTCACCTCGGCCGAGGGCACCGAGGACGTGTCCACGGTCAGCCCGACGCCGGCGCGGACCCGGTCCGCGACTGGCTCCGCTCCCGCTCGCGCGCCGGCTGCGGCGGCGCCGGACGTCTCCGCTTCGAGGCCGGCGTTCACCACTCGCCCCGCCGTGCCGATCGTCGCCCGTCAGGCGGCTCGGGCTGCGCCGCCGCCCCCCGAGCCGCCGCCGCCGGCCACCGGCCCCGACATCGACGAGCTCTACGAGCAGTTCGCCGAGCGCCTGCGGCGGGAGCTGCTGCTCGAGCGCGAGCGAATCGGCGACCTGCTTGGAGACCTGCACCGATGAGGCTCGATGCCTGACTCCGCAATAGAGCCGGTCGGCGGCCTGGCGTTCAAGGTCGAGATCGACGGGGTCACCGTCGGGCGCTTCTCCGAGTGCTCCGGCCTCAGCGTCGAGATCGAGGTCACCGAGCACCAGGAGGGCGGCCTGAACGACTTCGTCCACAAGCTCCCCGGTCCGATGAAGTATCCGAACCTGGTCCTCAAGCGGGGGATCACCGAGGAGGAGGCGCTGCTCGAGTGGTTGCTCAAGCTCGAGCAGGAGAGCGCCCGTCCCAAGGTCACGATCGATCTGATGGGCCCGGGCGGGAGGCGGGTGCGCTCGTGGTCGTTCGCCGCCGCGCTCCCGGTCAAGTGGGAGGGCCCGACGCTCAACGCCGGCGCCAACGACCTCGCCACCGAGACGCTCGAGATCGCCCATCAGGGGATGGTGCGCTGATGCCGGTCGCCACCGGCTTTCAGAAGGCGCGGCTCGAGATCGAGGGCGAGGGCCCGCTCGAGTGCTGGTTCAACCCCAAGGAGTACACCGTCACCAAGGCCAACGAGTGGAAGACGAAGGAGATCACCGGGAGCTCGCTCCCCCCCGCCCAGTTCGGCGGCGGCAAGCCCCGCGAGATGAAGCTCGACCTGCTCTTCGACGCGACCGGGTCCGACAGCCGCGACGTGCGGGACGCCACCGACCGGCTGCTGAAGATGATGGAGTCGAAGCAGCAGTTCGCGACGAACAAGAACAGCGGACGCCCGCCGATGGTCACCTTCGGCTGGGGAAGCGTGGTCGGCTTCAAGGCGGTGGCCACCTCGCTCAGCATCCAGTACGTCCTCTTCCACCCCGACGGAACGCCGGTCCGCGCCCAGGTGAAGCTCACCCTCGTCCAGGCCGAGCAGGCGGTCGGCAAGTCGACGAACAAGGGCCAGAAGAAGCAGAACCCGACCACCCGCGCGGTGGCCGGCCTCGGCTCGAGGGTCGTTCTCGACGGCGATTCGCTGCCGTCGATCGCGTACGAGTTCTACGGCGACGCGTCCTCCTGGCGCGTGATCGCCGAGGCGAACCGGATCGACGACCCGCTCGCCGTGCCCCGAGGCACCGAGCTGGCGATCCCGAGGCTCGACGTCTGATGCCCGAGCCCACCGGCACCGTCGCGGGGGTCGAGGTCCAGGTCGACGGCCAGCCGCTGGACCCGGAGATCGGCGCGCGCCTGCTCGAGGTGCAGGTCAGGGACAACCTCGCGCTCCCGGACAGCTTCCTGATCCGGGTCTCCGATCCCGGCCTCGAGTCGATCGACTCGACTCTGCTCGAGATCGGAGCCGAGGTCGAGATCCGCCTCGCGTCCGCCGATGCGGAGGGGTTGACGAGCGTGCTGTCCGGGCAGGTCGCCTCGCTCGAGCCGGAGTTCGGAGCCGACGGCGCGGTGATCGCAGCCCGCGGCTACGACCACTCGCACGCCCTCAACCGCAGCCGAGTGACGGAGACCTTCCAGAACATGACCGCCGACGACATCGCTCGCAAGCTCGCGACCAAGGCCGGGCTCGAGCTCGGCGTGATCGACCCGGCCGGGAGCCCCTACGACTTCATCCAGCAGTCGAACGAGACCGACTGGGAATTCCTCTGGCGACTGGCGAGCGCGATCGACTTCGAGGTCGAGGTGATCGACGGCAAGCTCCACTTCCGCCGCGCCGGGGGGCAGAACGGCGGTCTGCAGACCCTTCGCTGGGGCGACGGGCTGCGCGAGTTCCGCCCCCGGGTGACCGGCGTCCAGCAGGTCGACCAGGTCGTCGTCCGTGGCTGGGACGAGAAGGCCAAGCAGCGGATCGAGGCCTCGGCCTCGGCCGAGCCCGACGCCTCCCCGGGGGTCGAGCGCGAGCGGGTGGTCTCGGCGATGGGCGGCGGGACGGTAACCGTCGCCGACCGACCGATCGGATCGCAGGCGGAGGCCGATGCGCTCGCGAAGGCGATCGCGGCGCGGCTCGGCAACGCGTGGGTCGAGGCGACCGGCGTCGCCGAGGGCGACGCGCTGCTGCGGGCCGGGACGAAGGTGCGGATCGACGGCGTCGGGGAGCGCTTCGGCGGCGAGTACGTGCTCACCTCGACCACCCACTCGTTCCGCGGCACGCGCGGATACGAGACCCGGTTCGAGATCTCCGGCCGCGCCGCGCGCACGCTCGTCGAGCTGATGACGCCGAAGACGAAGCGCCCCTGGGGAGCGTCGGTGGCGGTCGGCATCGTCACCCAGAACGAGGACCCCGACGGGCTCGGCAGGATCCGGGTCAAGTACCCGGAGCTGGGCGAGGAGACCGAGGGCTGGTGGGCACGGATCGCGGCCCCGGGCGCGGGCGGTGGTCGCGGGCTGATGATGACCCCCCTGGTCGGCGACGAGGTCCTGCTCGCCTTCGAGCACGGCGACGTGCGCAAGCCCTATGTCCTCGGCGCGCTCTGGAACGGCAAGGACCAGCCCGGTGAGCTGGTCCGCTCGGATGGGTCCTTCGCGCTGCGCTCCGACCAGGCGGTCGCGATCGACGCCGGCGGGGCGATCACGATCGAGGGCGCCGACGGGATGGAGGTCGAGGTCAAGGGGAGCTATACGGTCGACTCGCAGGGGACGCTGACCGTGAAGGGCGCCCGCTCGGTGTCGATCGAGGCCGGGACCGAGATCGCGATCAAGGCGCCGAGCATCTCGATCCAGGCGCAGGGCGTGCTGCGGCTGGCGGGAGCGCAGGTGTCGCTGGGATGACCGGAGTGCTCGGATCGGGGCTCGCGTTCCCGCTCGCGGTCGATCGTCGCGGAGGGATCGCCCTTGCCCCCGGCGAGGCTGACGTCGAGCAGGCGATCCTGATCATCCTCGGCACCGCACCCGGGGAGCGCCCACTGCGCCCGGAGTTCGGGTGCCGGATCCACGACTACGTCTTCGAGGCCGTCGACGCCCGCACGCTCGCCCACGTCGAGGCCGAGATTCGCGAGTCGCTCGACCGCTGGGAGCCCCGGCTCGAGGTCACCGAGGTCGGCTTCGACCTCTCGGGGGTCGACGAGGGAAGGGTGGTGATCGACATCTCCTACCGGCTGATGGAGACGAACCAGCTCCGCAACCTGGTCTACCCGTTCTACCTCGTGCCCGAGGAGGGAGGCGAATGAGCCTCCCTCAGATCGAGCTCGACGACCGTCGCTTCCAGGACCTCGTCGACGAGGCCCGCCGGCGGATCGCGCAGTCGTGTCCGGAGTGGACCGAGCACAACGTCTCCGACCCCGGGGTGACGCTGATCGAGCTCTTCGCCTGGATGACCGACATGCTCACCTACAGGCTCAACCGGATTCCCGACAAGGTCCACGTCGCGCTGCTCGAGCTGCTCGGCATCGGGCTGCAGCCACCGGCCGCGGCGAGCGTCGACCTGCTCTTCCGGCTCGGCGGGCCCGCCGAGGAGGATGTCGTCATCCCCCGTGCGAGCGAGGCGGGGACGATGCGCACGGAGGCCGAGGAATCGGTCGTCTTCCAGACCCTGCAGGAGTTCACGATTCCCGCCCAGCGACCCGGGCGCTACGTGGTCGAGCGGGGCGGCAAGGCGAAGGAGATCGGCGTCGCCGACGGGTGGGCGCGACCGGGCGGCGCCGACCGGCTGCCCTTCGCGACGCCGCCGGTCGCCGGCGATGCGCTCTACCTCGGCTTCACCTCGTCACTGTCGCGGCTCGTGATCGAGGTCGAGGTCGAGGCCTCGCAGGCGCGTGGCGTCGGCGTCGATCCGACCGACCCGCCGCTGCGCTGGGAGGTCTCGGGCAAGGGCGGCGACTGGCTCGAAGCGCGCGTGCTCGAAGACGGTACCGGCGGCTTCAACTTCGGCAGCGGCAAGGTCGAGCTCGAGCTGCCGCCCGAGTGCGGGCTCGCGGCGGTCGCCGGCCAGCGCATGCACTGGCTGCGCTGCCGGGTCGCCGAGCAGGGACGCGAGGGGCGTTCGACCGACGCCAGCTACTCCCATCCGCCCGAGATCTCAGCGATCTCGGCGGCGCCGGTCGGGGCGCTGCTGCCGGCCTCGCACTCGAGCCGGGTCCTCGACGAGACGCTCGGGGAGAGCGACGGCACCCCGAACCAGTCGTTCCCGCTACGCCACCGCCCGATCCTCGAGCCGGAGGTCTCGGAGACGCTCGAGGTTCGCCACCCGGAGCGCGGGGATTGGACCCCATGGGAGCTGCGCGAGTCGTTCGTCGGCAGCGGTCCCGATGACCGCCATTTCGTCCTCGATCGGACCGCGGGGGAGGTCCAGCTCGGGCCCGCCGTCCGCCAGCCGGATGGGCGATGGGCGCAGCACGGCGCGGTGCCGCCGAAGGGCTCGCGGCTGCGCTTCACCGCCTACCGGCATGGTGGGGGCCGCCGCGGCAACGTCGCCCCCGGCGCGGTGACTGTGCTGAAGAGCTCGATCCCGAGCGTCGCCGAGGTATCGAACCCGCGGCCGGCACTCGGAGGAGTCGACGCCGAGGCCCTCGACAGCGCCCGGCTGCGGGCCCCGCTCGAGATCCGCACCCGCTACCGGGCGGTCACCGCGGAGGACTACGAGTTCATCGCCGGCGAGGCATCACCGCGCGTCGCCCGGGTCAAGTGCCTGCCGCCGGCCGACGGCGGCGCCGTCCGGCTGCACCTGCTGGCGCAGGTCGATCCGCCCGATCGCCGGCTCTCGCTCGCCGAGCTCGTCCCCGACGACGAGCTGATCGAGACCGTCGCCGCCTACCTCGACGACCGCCGTCCCGTCGGCACCAGCGTCGAGCTGCTTCCGGTGCCCCTGCGCGGGATCAGCGTCGTCGTCGACGTCCAGGCCGAGCCCCTCGCCGATCCCGAGCGGATCGAGCGCGACATCACCTACGCGCTCTACTCCTACCTCAACCCCCTGATCGGGGGCTCCCCGTCGGGACCGGCCGGGGGGTGGCCGTTCGGCCGCATGCTCAACCAGGGCGAGCTCTTCGGGCTCGTGTACGAGGTGCCCGGCGTCCGGTACGTGCGGATCCTGCGGCTCTATGAGACCGAGCTCGAGAGCGGCGAGCAGGCGGCGAAGCCGGCCGGCTCCAACCTGCCGATCGAGCCGCACGAGCTGATCGCGTCCGCCACCCACACCGTCCGCGTCACCAAGGGGGAGTCCTGAGTGGGCCACGGCGACGAGGCGGCAGGCGACAACGGGCATCCGACCGGCTTCATCACCGTCGGGGCCCTGTTCCAGGCGACCGAGCCGATCCGACTGTTCGGCGAGCCCGCGCCCGCGACCGCGTCGGCGCGGGCCTACCTGCGGGACGCCCTCCCCGCCGTCTACCGGGAGCAGGATTTCGCGATGCGCCTCGTCGGCAGCCTCGAGGGCGCGCTCGATCCGATCGTCGCGATCCTCGACTCGCTTCCCGCCTACTTCGATACCGAGCTGGCGCCACAGGACCTGGTCGAGCTGCTCTGCGCCTGGCTCGGGATCGAGCTCGACGAGACGCAGCCCGAGGCACAATGGCGCCGGGTGATGCGCTCGGCGATCGAGCTCGGGCGCTGGAGGGGCACGCGCCGCGGCGTGACGCTGACCCTGGAGCTGGCCTTCCCGGAGCTCGACTTTCGCGTCGAGGACGGCGGCGGGGTGACATGGGCGGCGTCCGAGGCCGACCTCGCCGATCGCGCCGAGGGCGGGCTCGTCGTCTACTGCGATACGCCGGTCCCCGAGGTGCGAATGCCGACGATCGCCCGCGTGATCGAGGCAGCCAAACCGGTCCACGTCCCCTACCGCCTGCGCGTCCGCAAGCCGAAGGGGGCTCGCAAGCGCAAGCCGACCAAGCGGCAGAAGGAGGCGGCCGCGCAGGCCGAGCAGGCGGCCCCCACCGAGGGGCTCGAGACGGAGGACGCCGAGGAGCTCGAGACGGCCGAGGACGGCGTCGATCGGACGACCCGGGCGCCGAAGGCCGCTCCGAAGGATCCCGACTCCGGCGAGGGCGACCCGGAGGGCGGCGACGAGGCCGGCGGCCGATGAAGGTATGCCCGAAGTGCGGACGGGAGAACCCCGACGACCGTGACTTCTGCGAGTGCGGCGAGTACCTGCGCTGGGATCCGACCCAGTTCATCCGCGCCGCCCCCTCCGACGAGAACGTCGGCGACACCGCTGAGCAGGGTCCCGCGGCGGGACCCACTGGGACGAAGCCGATGCCCGCGCCGCGCGCGCGCGGCGCGATCGACCCGGTGACGATCGAGCTCGAGGCCCCCGAGGGGAGCTCGTCCCCCGGCGGCGTCGCCGCCACCCGCGCTCGCCCCGGGGAGACCGGTGTGCTGAAGGCCAAGGTCCGCAATCAGTCGGGGATCGTCGACAACTACGAGCTCCGCGTCGAGGGCCTCGACCCGGGCTGGTGGTCGACGAGCCCGGAGACGGTCTACCTGGTGCCGTTCGGGTCGGCGGGCACCTACGAGGACGAGATCGAAATCCGCTTCCACCCGCCGCGGTCGGCCGACGCCGAGGCCAGGTCCTGGGATCTCGAGATCGTCGTCGTCTCGAAGGCGGCACGGGGACGGGTCGCTGCCGCCGAGGCGAAGCTCGTCGTCGACCCGTTCGAGGACGTTGAGGCCGACGTTCGCCCCCAACGACGCCAAGCCCGCTTCGGAGCCCGGTTCGCGCTCGCGCTCACGAATCGCGCCAACTCTCCGCTCGAGCTCGAGCTCGACGCGACCGACCGCGACCAGGCGATGCGCTACCGCTTCGCCCGCCCGCGGGTCGAGCTCGGACCCGGCGAACGCAAGCCGAACCGGCTCACGGTTCGGCCCCGGCGCCAGCGCTGGTTCGGGCAGAGCGTCGAGCACCCGGTCGAGATCGTTGCAACCCCCGTCGGCGGCGAGGAGCCGGTCGTCACGCGCGAGGCGACCTTCGTTCAGCGTCCTTGGATCCCGCGCTGGCTGGCGATCGCCGCGCCGATCGTGCTCGCGTTCGCGCTGATGGTCTGGCTGCTCCTCCCCAGCAACGCGACGGTGCCCGACATCACCGGGCAGGCGAACCTGTTCGAGGCCCAGAAGCTGCTCGACGAGGCGAAGCTCAAGCTCGCGTCCCAGGCCGAGGAGCAGGTGGTGAGCGGCGAACGGATCGGCGCGATCCTCGACCAGACGCCTCCCGCCGGGGAGACGGTGGAGGAGGGCTCCGAGGTGACGGTCCAGGTGGGGGTCGGCTCCGGCACCGTCGAGGCCCCCGACCTCGCCGGGATGAGCCTCGCCGACGCGGACTCGGCGCTGCGCGAGGAGGACCTCACCCTGGGCGCGGTCCAGCCCCAGCCCGAGGACCCGGCGGCCGCCGAGATCACGTCCCAGCTCCCCGCGGCGGGCGAGGAGGTCCAGGTCGGATCGCCCGTCAACGTCTTCGTCGCCGGCGGCGGCGAGGGCGGCGACGGAGGCGGCGGCGACGGCGAGGGGGCAGTCCCCTCGGTCGAGGGGCTCTCCGGCGCCGAGGCCGCGGCGGCGCTTGCCGAGGCGGGGCTGGCGCCGGTGACCGTGTCGGTCGTCGACGACTCCGAGCCGGGAACCCTGGTCGGCACCGAGCCCCCCGAGGGCGCCGAGCTTCCCCCGGGGAGCGCGGTGCGCGTGCTGATCTCCGCCGGCTTCCCGGAGGTCGCCATAACCGACGACGAGGATGTGATCGTGCTCCGCGGGACCAGCGGCGAGGAGGTCTCGACGGTCGCCGATACCGACGAGCTCGAGGAGCAGCCGGCCTGGACGCCGGACGGCACGCGGATCGCCTTCCGCCGCGACGGAGTGATCGTGCTCGCCGACCCCGACGGCGGCGACGCCCGGCAGATCACCCCCGATGGCGAGGACTTCCACGTGCCCTCGTTCGCCCCGACCGAGGGGCGGCTCGTGCTCGCGGCGATCCGGCGCGACGGCGACGCCGGCGACCTCTGCTTGATGCGAGTCCCGGGCTCCGGCGAGGCGACGCCGCGCTGCATCGCCGACCCCGAGTTCGACCTCGGTCGCCAGCTCTCCTGGGCACCCGACGGGCGCTCGCTGCTCGCGTTCGCGGTCGACACCTCCGACGAGGAGCGGTTCGGCCTCCGCCTCTACACGAGCCGGCGACCGTTCTCCGCCAGGCCCGAGGACTGGGACGAGGGCGAGATGGTCACCGACCTCTCGACCTCCGGGAGGGGAGTGATCTCGGGCGCCTTCTCCCCCGACGGCGAGCGACTGGCAGTGGTCTCGAACCTCGGCGGGGGGCCCGTGTTCCGGGTCTTCCTCGCCGGCCGCAACGATTTCGAGCTCGAGGACGCCGAGCCGCTGGGCGTACGGGGCTGCGAGGTGGAGTGGCGCACCGACGGGCTCGAGCTCCTCGTCACGCAGCGCGATGCGGGCTGCCAGGAGACCAGCAGCGAGCTGACCCGCATCGACCCGCGCTCGCCCGAGGTTCCCAACCGGCTCGGAAGTGGGGTCGCCAGCCCGGCGTGGCAGCCGCTCGACGTCGACCGATAGCGGGCCGGCGTGCTGCTCTGCCCGCACTGCCATCGGATCGTCTCCGCCGAGGCGGCCGCGTGCCGGATCTGCGGTGAGCCGCTTGACGGCCCGAGCCGGGTTCTCGCGCTCGTGCTCGACGACGGCAGGCGGGTGCCACTCGGGGCGACGGTGACGATCGGCCGCGGGGAGGGCAACGACCTCCGCCTCGACGACCCGGCGCTCTCCCGCCGCCACGCCCGGGTCCTGGTCGAGTGGGACGGCGACGAGCGGCGGACGCTGATCGAGGACGTCGGCTCGACCTACGGCACGACGGTGGATGGCGAGCCGGTCGAGGCGGCCCTTCCGCTCGAGCCGGGGGCCCGGATCAAGCTCGGCGACACCCAGCTGCGCGTCGCCGAGCACGACGGCGAGGCCGCGGCCGCGGGCCCGCCCGAGACGCTTCACATCGGCGCCGCCTCCGCCGCCGTCAAACGACAGTCCGATCCCGCGCGCGCTTCCGATGAGCTGCACCCGCGGGCGCGCGCCGGCCTGGCGTTGAAGCGCCTCAGCGAGCGCGGCCGCCGCCACGCGGTGATCCGCGACGAGCGCAGCGGATCGTTCCTGCGGATCTCGATCGAGGACGCCGACCTGTTCGAGCTCCTGGACGGGGGCCGGACCCTCGCCGAGCTGCTCGCCGAGGCGGAGTCGCGGTTCGGCGCCGAAGGGCCCTCCCGACTCGCCCGCCTCCTCGCCGACCTCGGCGACCGGGGCATGCTCGAGGGCGTTCGCGGTGCGGATCGCAGCCCGCCCGGGGGCGCCCTCGTCCGGCTGCTACGGCCGCGCGAGCGCCTCGTCCAGGATCCCGACCTCGCCTTCGAGGAACTCTACGAGCGCGGCGGCTGGCGCCTGTTCACCGACTGGAGCCTGGTCGCGCTTGCGGCTGTCGGCCTGACGGGCATCGTCGCCTTCGCGCTCCTGATCGCGAATCGCTACGGCACCCCCTTCGTCGTCGCCGACCGGGTGGGGATCGGCGCCCTGATCTTCCTCGTCGGGCGCTTCGGGCTGGTCGCCGCGCACGAGTTCGCGCACGGCCTGGCGATGGCCGCGGTGGGCCGCACCGTGCACCGGGCGGGAGCGAAGCTGGTCGCGATCTTCCCGTTCGCGTTCGTGGACACGAGCGAGGCCTGGTTCGAGCCCCGGCGCCGCCGCCTCGTGGTCGCATCCGCGGGCCCCGCGTCCGACCTGGTGATCGGCGCGCTGTTCGCGCTCGCTTGCCTCGCCCTTCCAGCGGGAGCCGTCCGCGACATCGGCTTTCAGCTCGCCCTCGCCGGCTATGTCGCCGCCTTCTTCAACCTCAATCCCTTCCTCGACCGCGACGGGTATCACATCCTCGTCGACGTCCTCGACGAGCCCGGTCTGCGCCGCCGATCCCAGGCGGCGCTGATCGCTCGGCTCAGTGGACGCAGCCCACCACCCGACTCCCGGGGCGTGCTGCTCCGCTATGCCCTCGCGGGCCTCGCCTGGTCGGTGGTCACGGTAGGGCTTGTGGCGGTGCTGACGTTGCAGTACTACGATCAGCTCACCGCCCTCGTTCCGGAGGAGGCCGTGCTCGCGTTCGTCGTTGCGCTCTACGCCTTGTTGCTGCTGCCGATCGTGCTCACGGTCGCGCTGCCGGTGCTGCGCCGGCTTCGCGGCGCGAGCAGGACGGGGGGAAATGTCGTCGGCTGAGCAGATCGACCGCGCCGCCGCCCTGATCAGCAGGCTGATCGAGGACGCGGAGTTCCGAGCCCGGTTCCGGCGCGATCCCGCCGCGGCGTGTCGCGCCCATGGCCTGCCGGAGATCGCGGACGAGCTGTCGGCGGGCGCCGGGATGCGAACGCTCGACGAGCGCGAGTCGAAATCGAGCCTCGCCGGGGTGGTGATGGCCGCCGCCCTCGAGGGCGTCAGCGCGTATCAGCTGGTCGAGCGCTTCGGACCGTCGCTCGCCACCGATGCAGCCGGGGCACTGAACCGGGCGCTCACACTCTCGCACCTCGAGGCGATCAAGGGGGGCCTCGCGCCAGAGCCCCCCGCTTCGACTGGCCCGGCGCCGCCTCCGCTCCCCGCCGCCGAGCCGGCAGGCGCGATCCCCGGGATGGAGGGCCCCGCGGAGCCGGTTCCCGACGCGGACGCGGCCGAGGGCGAGACCGGCGGCGGCGGGGACGGCGGGATGCGGGCGGGGCCGGCGGCCAGCGTCGAGTCGCTGCTCAACAATCCCAACTTGGACCTGCCGCCGCAGGCCCGGGCCGACCTCGAGGCGGGGATCGTCGACCCGCGCCTGGTCGGGGTCCTCGGACGGATCACCGAGGACCACGAGATCGGGATCAGCGTGATCAAGACCGGCCACGGCAAGTTCACGAGCTCCGGCTACGTCTCGAACCACTTCCACGGCCGCGGGCTCGACATCGCCTCCGTCGACGGGCAGCCGGTGAGCCCGGGCAACGTCGGCGCCCGCGACGTCAGCACGCTGCTGGCCGAGCTCGAGGGGCCCCTGCGCGCGACCGAGATCGGAACGCCGTTCCCGATCTCCGAGCCGGGGTTCTTCACCGACGGCGCCCACCAGGACCACATCCACGTCGCCTTCGACACCGAGGCGCCGAAGGGCTTGAAGCTCCCCGCCGCGGCGGCCGACCACGGTCACGCCGGCGGCGACGAGCACGTCGAGGCGGGTGGCGAGCCGGCGAGCGGATTCGAGCCTGCCGAGGTCGAGCGCGGCCGCCGCCACTCGGTGCATTTCATGCCCGCGGTCGAGGGCGGTGGTGAGGACGCGCCGGTCGACGACGCCGATCCGCGCTTCGGATCGGGCTTCGACCTCGATGCCGCCGCGGCCGACTACCCGGGGGACAACGCGGGACGCGAGGCGCTCGCCAGGTGGCTGGGCCGCCATGCGTACGCCGCCGGCCTTCCGCGCGAGCTGCCGGTGATGGCGGCGCTGGTCGAGTCGAACGTCGCCAACCTGAATTACGGCGATGCCGACTCCGTCGGCTTCTTCCAGATGCGCGTCGGAATCTGGAATCGGGGCGAATACGCCGGTTACCCCAACCGTCCCGAGCTTCAGCTGAAGTGGTTCATCGACACCGCGCTCGCGGTCAAGGACCAGCAGGGGATCTCGGGCAAGGATCCGAGCACCTGGGGGGAGTGGATCGCGGATGTCGAACGGCCGGCCGAGCAGTACCGCGGCCGCTACCAGCCCCGCCTCCCCGAGGCGCGGGCCCTGCTGCGCTGAGAGTCCTCGCCGACGCCCCGGACGTGGCCGGGGCGTCGGACTCGAGCCGTCGCGATCGATCCCGAGGCGCCGTACGGGCTCGGGGTCGGGCGTGTCATGGGACCCGCTCGGGCTCGCGCTCGGCGGCGTCCTCGGGGCCCTGGAGGTCGGCGCCCTCGACCCCGGGGACGACCGCCTCGGAGTCGACCCCGTCGATCGCCTCGACCATGTGCCCCTCGAGCGAGACGTTCGGGAGGATCCGGTCGAGCCAGCCCGGAAGCCACCATGCGCGGTCGCCGAGCAGCGTCACCACCGCCGGGGCGATCAGCAGCCGGACGATGAGGACGTCGATCAGGATCGCGAGCCCGAGTCCGACGCCGAACATCTTGCTGATCTGGTCCGGCGCGCTGGTGAAGGCGAGGAACACCGAGCCCATGATCAGGCCGGCGAAGAGGACGATCTTCGCCACCCTGGCGAGTCCGTGGATGACGCTGTCGCGCGGGCCGTCGCCCTCGTTGTAGGCCTCGTGGACCCGCGAGAGCAGGAAGACGTTGTAGTCCATCGACAGGCCGAAGAGGATCGCGAACATCATCAGCGGCATGAACGAGACGATCGGGACGTCGCTCTCGGCGCCGATCAGGCTCGCGCCGAAGCCCCACTGGAAGACGGCGACGACGACTCCGAACGAGGCGCCGATCGAGAGCAGGTTGAAGACCGCGGAGATCAGCGGGATCCACAGCGACCGGAACGCGGTCATCAGCAACAGCACCGAGAGGCCGATGACGACCGCGATGAACAGCGGCAGTCGCTCGGACACCTTGTCCGAGAAGTCGAGGAAGCCGGCGGTCTGGCCGCCGACGAAGACGTCGAGCTCGGTCCCCTCGGTGGCGGCCGGGATGACGTCGTCACGGAGCTCCTCGACCAGCTCGGCCGTGTCCTCGTCCTGCGGCGAGGTCCCCGGCTGGATGAAGAAGGTCGCGATCTCGCCGTCCTCGCTCGGGACCGCCTCGAGCGGCTCCCCGCCCTCGGGCGCGGCGACTCCGGGCGTCTCGGCGAAGGCGGCCCCGAGTTGCTCGAGGTCGGCCTCAGTCGCGGGATCGTCGACCTGCCCGGGCGCGTCGACCGCGACCAGCAGCGGGCCGTTCGAGCCCGGCCCGAATGCCTCGCTCAGCAGGTCGTATGCCTGCCGCTGCGTCATCGACTCGGGCTGGTTGCCGTCGTCGGGCTGTCCGAGGCGCATGTCGGTGACCGGGATCGCGAAGACGAGCAGGATCGCGATCCCGATCGAGATCGTCCGCCAGGGGTGAGCGGTGATCCGGTCGGCCCAGCGGCCGAAGGCCGCGGAGCGCGCGGTGTGCTCGGGCTTCTTCGGCCGCAACCAGCGCGACAGGGCGCCGATCATGATCGGCAGCACCGTGAGCGAGGAGACGACCACCGCCGCGATCGCGATCGCCGCAGCGAGGCCGAGCTTGCCGACGAACGGGATCCCGACGACGAGCAGCCCGGCGATCGCCACCATCACGATCAGGCCGGCGGTGACGACGGCGGCGCCGGAGGTCGCAAGCGCCTTCGCGGCGGCGTCGGGGATCGAGTTTCCGGCCGCCGACTGCTCGCGGAAGCGGCCGATGATCAGCAGCGCGTAGTCGATGCCGGCGCCGAGCCCGAGCATCACGGCGATGAACGAGGCGAAGTCCGGCAGCCCGAGCGGCGTCGCCAGGATCGCCAGGAGCATCTGACCGACGACGACGCCGAGCAGGGCTCCGACCAGGGTCGCCGCCATCGCCGACTTCGAGCGGAAGAGCAGCGTCAGCAGGACGATCGCGACCGCGATACCGATCAGCTCGCCGACCGGGAAGGTCTGCTCGGATGCGATGTCGACGACGATGCCGCGCATCTCGACGCGGACTCCGTCGTCCTCCGCCTCGCGCACGGTCTCCTCGAGCAGCTCGCCCTGCTCCTTGGTGACGTCGAGCACCTCGCCCTCGTAGCGGACGGTCGTCGTCGCGATCCGGCCATCGGGCGAGACCGAGCCCGGGGCGAACGGATCGCCGACCTCGGCGACGCCTTCGAGCCCGCGGACGTCGTCGAGCGTCGACGAGATCGCCGACCGCGGGGCCTCGTCGGTGACCTCGCCCTGCTCGACCGCGAAGACGAGGTTCGCCTCGGCCCCGGCGAGCGCCGGCTGATGGTCGAGGAAGAGGTCGGTTGCCTCCTGCGACTCGGTGTCCGGGATCGAGAAGTCGTCGGGCGGCGCCTCGCTCGAGCCGGCGAGCGCGCCGATCACGAACACGGCCGCGATCGCGATCGCGAGCGATCGCTTCCAGTGCTTGCTCAGGGTGCGGGCGAGGCCCGCGAGGCGCTCTGACATCTGACTCTCTTGTTCCTTTCTCGGGCTTCTCGACTGAGGCCGGCAAACGACGCCTCAGGGGGACGACGAACGAAGGCGGTCAAACGTGACAGCGTCCGCGCGCTCGGCGGGGCGCGGAAGGTTCACCGCCCGATCAGACCGACCCGGGAAGTGAAACTCATCGCCGCCCCCGGCAGTGTGCGGATAACCCCCGAATAACTGCCCGCCGCCTCCTCCGCTCTCGCCTTGAATACCTGGTCCGCGGCTACGCCGCGGACATCTTGATCTGCTCCGCGTCCGGGGGCGGCGGGGTTGGTGAGGGCCAACGCCGCAGCCGGACCGCGGGCAGGTCGGGCTGCTGCCCTACGCGGGGACGGGCTCGGGGCGGCGCGTGCGGCGGGGCCTCGGGGCGGGCTCCTCGGGCTCGACCAGGTCGCGAAGGAAGCGCCCCGTCGCCGAGGTCGGCGATCCGGCCACCTGCTCCGGGGTGCCGGCGGCGACCAGCTCTCCCCCGCCCTCGCCGCCCTCGGGCCCGAGGTCGATGATCCGGTCGGCGGACTTGATCACGTCGAGGTTGTGCTCGATCACGACGACCGTGTTGCCCGACTCGACGAGGCGGTCGAGCACCTGGAGCAGGCGCTCGACGTCGGCGAAGTGGAGTCCGGTGGTCGGCTCGTCGAGGATGTACAGCGTGTCGCCGGTGGCGACCTTCGAGAGCTCGGTCGCGAGCTTCACCCGCTGCGCCTCGCCGCCGGAGAGCTGGGTCGCCGGCTGGCCGAGCCGGATGTAGTCGAGGCCGACGTCGCGCAGCGTCTTCAGCCGCCGGGCGATCTTCGGGATCGCGGCGAAGAAGTCGGTCGCCTCGCCGACCGACATCTCGAGCACGTCGGCGATCGACTTGCCCTTGAACCGGACCTCGAGCGTCTCGCGGTTGTAGCGGCGCCCGTGGCACTGCTCGCAGGGCACGTAGACGTCCGGCAGGAAGTGCATCTCGATCTTGATCTGCCCGTCGCCGCGGCAGACCTCGCAGCGCCCGCCCTTGACGTTGAAGCTGAACCGGCCCGGCTTGTAGCCGCGCGCCCGCGCCTCGCGGGTGCCGGCATAAAGCGCCCGGATATGGTCGAAGACCCCGGTGTAGGTCGCCGGGTTCGAGCGCGGCGTGCGCCCGATCGGCGACTGGTCGATGTTGATGATCTTGTCGACCTGGTCGGCGCCGTCGATCCGGTCGTGGGCGCCGGGGCGCATTCGCGCCCGGTGGAGGCGGTTGGCGAGCGCGCGGTAGAGGATCTCGTTGACGAGCGTCGACTTGCCGGAGCCGGAGACCCCGGTGATGCAGCAGAGCACGCCGAGCGGCAGCTCGACGTCGATCCGCTTCAGGTTGTGCTGCGCGGCGCCGCGGATGCTGACCACGCCGCGCGGCTCGCGCCGCTCGGGGGGCACCTGGATCACCCGCGCGCCGGAGAGGAACTGACCGGTGATCGACTCGCGAGCGGCGACGATCTCCTCCGGGGTTCCCGCGGCGATCAGCTCGCCCCCGTGCTCGCCCGCGCCGGGGCCGAGGTCGACGACGTGGTCGGCGGCGCGGATCGTGCCCTCGTCGTGCTCGACGACGATCACCGTGTTGCCGAGGTCGCGCAGCCGCTCGAGCGTTCCGATCAGCTTCTCGTTGTCGCGCTGATGGAGCCCGATCGAGGGCTCGTCGAGGATGTAGAGGACGCCGACCAGGCTCGAGCCGATCTGGGTCGCGAGCCGGATCCGCTGCGCCTCGCCGCCGGACAGGGTCGACGCGGCGCGCTCGAGCGACAGGTAGCCGATCCCGACCGAGTCGAGGAACCGCAGCCGCTCGGCGATCTCGCGGACGACCAGCCGGGCGATCGCACGCTCGGTCTCGGTCAGCTCGAGGCCCTCGATCCACTCGAGGCCGCGGTGGGCGGAGAGCTGGGTGAACCGGTGGATGCTGAGCCCGCCGACGGTGACGGCGAGGCTCTCCGGGCGCAGGCGGGCGCCGTCGCACGCCGGGCAGGGCTGGAGCGCCATCAGGTCCTCGATCCGGTCGCGGGCAGGCTCGGACTCGGTCGTCTCGTAGCGGCGCTCGAGGCTCGAGAGCATTCCC
>DATHVI010000129.1:0-17671 GCA_035461385.1 Solirubrobacterales bacterium | reverse complement strand
GAAGAGGGCACGCATGTCGCGGATCAGGTCCCCCCGAGCGCCCCCCAAGGGCAGACCAATGCGCGCGGCCGAGGCGGCTCCGATTGGCACGCTCGGCGACGAGGACAAGGTCTCGTTTCGCAGGGCCGCGACCGTATTCGCCTTCCGAACACGACCGCGTTCGGCCCGTGGTCAGTTCTGCCCACGGCGAAGCGGTCCCAAATTGGTGAATCCAGGCGATGCGGCAAGACCCGTCCCCGCTTACGGTCGCGGTGGTTGCGGTCCGACCGACGACGAAAGGGAGATCCACCATCTGCACGTCGTCGTCCAACACAGGGAAGAAGCCTCATGACGCGAGAGAGACGGCACACCGGAGCAGTCCGCGAGATCTACGCGCGGATCCTCGCCGGTTCGCCGCTGACGGGTCGATACGTCGAGGTTGAGGGCCGACGGGTCCACGTGGTCGCGGCGGGCGATGGCCCACCCCTCGTCCTCCTACACGGTACCGGCGGACCGGCGCTGTTCTACCGACCCCTGCTCGAGCGGCTGCCCGGAGTCAGGGTGCTCGCGCCGGAGCGTCCGGGCCAAGGGCTCAGCGAGCCGGCGGAGCTGCCGCGGACCGGTTATCGGAGAGCAGCTGTAACGTGGATGGAGCGTCTGTTCGATGCTCTGGAGCTCGGCGCCGCGACGCTGGTTGGCCATTCCATGGGCGGGTTATGGTCACTGTGGTATGCGCTTGAGCATCCCACCCGGGTATCGCGACTCGTGCTGCTCGGCGGGCCGCCTGCGCTGCCGGGAGGGCGCGCGCCGCTGCCATACCGCATCATGGCGACCCCAGGGCTCGGGTGGCTGGCGCAGCGGCTGTCGCCGCCGTCTGAGAAGTCGCTCCTGCAGTTCGCCCGGATGGTCGGCGAGGATGGAACCCTCGCCGATTACCCCGACTTGGTCAAGCTCCTGGTCACCGCCGGACGGGATCCCCTCGCCGCAGACACCGACCGCAACGAGGTCCATGCAGTCCTCACACCATACGTACTGTTGTCGCCGTCGCGCTTCCGGCGGGAAAGCCGCATCGCGACTGATGAGCTCCAGCAGTTGCGCATGCCAGTCCTGCTGATCTGGGGAGAGCGGGAGCCCGTCGGAGGCGTACCGGTCGCGCGGAACCTCGCTGACCTGCTGCCCCACGCGAGGCTCGAGCTCTTGGATGCCGGTCACGCGCCGTGGCTCGGCCACGCCCACAGCATCGCGCCGATGATCGCCGACTTCGCGCGTGAAGCCTCCCCGTCTCCCGCCCTCGCCCCACCCACTTAGGCCGTCTCTTGTGCGGCTGTGCACGACGGCACGCTCGATGGCGTCCTCGATTCGCAGCGCCAGGCGGCCGATCAGGAGCGCGGTGCGCTCGGTCATCTCGAGCGGCGCGCTCGCCCACCGCTACCGCGACTGGCTCGCCGACGGCCTCGCGCGCGGCCACCCCAACCGGGCAATCGGTGCTGACGTCCCCGACTGTGCGCATCGCGCGAGGGGCAAGCGCTCCGCTGGTAGCGTCGACTGGATCCTCGTCAGAAGACGATGAGCATCCGGCCGTTTCAGACAGGCTCGCCTAGCTCCCGGCGCGCGGACGAAGCGGGAGTCTCGCGGGATGAGCCAGGCCGGGTTTCACGGAGACCCCGTCGCCAGGATTCCGTCCTGGAGGAAGGCAAGTCTCCGAACCCATGGCAAGACCACGCAAGTACCCGATCGAGTTGCTCGATCGCGGCGTCCGGCTCGTCTTCGAGTCCGAGCGCCCGATCGCCGAGGTCGCCCGTGACCTCGGAATCCACCCCGAGGCGCTCAGAAAGCGCGTCCGCCAGGTCGAGGCCGACACCGGCCGCCAGGAGCTCACCGACCACCGGGTCCTTGCCTCGGTCGGCTCGGTCGGCGACGCCTACGACAACGCGATGGCCGAGTCGTTCGTCGACTCGCTGAAGACGGAGCTCGTCCGCGACCGGGTCTTCAGGACGAGATCGCAGCTCGAGCTCGCCGTCATCGAGTGGGTCTCGTGGTTCAACAACGTCCGGCTTCACTCCGAGATCGGCGACGTCCCGCCGGTGGAGTTCGAGAGCCTCTACGCTCGACAACAGCCTCGCGAGATCTCCCCCTCAATGAAAGAAGGATCACCTAACCAGGTCTCCGTGGAACTCGGTCCGGCTCACTGGCCCATATGAGGCGATTTCTCGACCCGGGCGTGGGCGCAATGCTGACGAACGAGAGCGATGATTCGAGCGTTGTTACGCCCGAGCTCGGCGTATCGCTCCATATCCACGGGGCAAAGTGTGCCAGGGGCTTCGGCACGTCCACCCGAAGAACCCGACCAGGGGCACCGGCATTAGGGAGGCAAGCACCGGGCGGCCGCGTGCCCTTGGGCTCGGCGGTGGTCCGCTCGCTCGGCCGTGTACGGCGCCTCAGGCTGAGCCCGTCTCGCCACGCGGAGCGCCGCGCATCCCGGCGCGCCGACGCCCCCTTTCGCGTGAAGGGACGCGCGATGCCGAGGACCAGGGCTCCTGCAAGGCATGGGAAGCAGTACCTACTGTCTGACCGCGGCGCGCCGCCGGGAAGGACCTGGCACCGCGGCGCTTGACGCATTAGCTCGGCGACCCCAGCCGGAGGTTCCATAGGATTGCGCCGTGCCGTTCACTCTCAGGAACCTCAAGGAGGATCTGGAGGACCTCGGGTCCAGGTTCGACGGCGCGCCGGACCTGGAGTTCCGCTCGGCGACCGAGGCGCTCGAGCTCGAGAAATCCGGCCTGGGCTACCAGCGCGTCCCGCCCAACTATCGCTTTCCGTACGGCCACACGCACAAGAAACAGGAGGAGGTGTACGTGGTCCTGCGCGGGAGCGGGCGGATGAAGCTCGACGACGAGATCGTCGAGCTCGAGGAATGGGACGCGGTGCGCGTCCCGCCCGGTACGTGGCGAGGCTACGAGGCCGGGCCGGAGGGCCTCGAGATCCTCGTCATCGGCGCGCCCAATCTCGGCGAGGCTCCGCGCGAAGACGTCGATGGCCAGCGCGATTGGTGGGCTGACTAGCGCCAGATCGGTGAAGATGAAGCGGGAGAAGGAACCACTCAGCTGATGGCAGTGCACTCTCCCCTTCTCGCCCGTCAACCCAGCCAGAAGGTGGATGACGGGTTGCGCTCCGGACGAGGAGGAGCAGTCTTCGCGGGTTGGCAGCTCGCTTCCGCAACCGCGTGGTTGCGAACACCCCGCGCGTCGAAGATCTGGCGCGCGCCCGGCCCAGCCTGAAGCCGTCAGTCTCCCATTCCGGGAACGCGTGTAACGATTCGGCTCGGCCCCCGGAATCGCCTCGAGGAGGTGTTCGAAGCATGACCCTGATATGGCTCGCGATCTGGCTCATCGCCAACAACGTCGGGGGAAACGAACCCTTGGCGCTCGACCCGGTGAACGCATGGTCAGCGACGCTGATCCTCGCCCTCGCGCTCGACATCAATCGTCCCGCCGCCCTCCGCGGCCGCGGCTGAGGAACGGGGACGTGGCGCCGATGCTGGCCGATGAGTTCCTTCCCGCCTATGACATCGCCGACGCCGTCGCGGCGGTCGTGGACGCCGACCGTGGGACGACGTGGGAAGCGCTGCTGGACGTCGATCTGGTCGAGGTCGCGCGCAGCAAGCCGCTGATCGGGGCCCTGGGAGCGGTGCGGATGCTGCCGGAGACGGTCAGCCACCTGCTGCACGGCGAACGTCCGCCCGCCGCGCCCGAGCACCTTCGCCTGCGCGACACCGCCGAGGTGCCCTGGCAGAACGGAGGTTGGACGCTGCTTGCCGAACGGCCCGCCGACGAGATCGCGCTTGGCTTGGTCGGAAAGTTCTGGCGGCCGGTGATCTCGTTCGCCGAGGTCTCCGCCGACGAGTTCAAGGAGTTCTCAGAGCCCGGGTACGCGAAGCACGTCTATTCGCTCGGCGTCCGCGATCTCGATCATGGGACGCTGCTCCGGGGGGAGATGAGGGTGGCGACAACGGATGAGCGCGCGCGGCGTTGGTTTCGCCGTTACTGGGCCTTCGGGGTCGGCTCCGGAGCACACGTGCTCGTCCAGGGCGTGCTCGAGAGCGCGCGCGACCGAGCGGAGGAGGCGGTGAGCCAAATGCGGGACGGCGGCCGCGACGATCGCGACGACACCGGGGGTTGAGCCGCGGCCCTATCCAGGCGCGGGTCAACGGGCGATCGCCGGGAGGGACGTCCATCTGTGACCGGGCTCGGACGCGCTTGCTCGCGAACGTGATCGCGGCGATACGAGCCTGATCGATGTGACCCCACCCTCATTCAGGAGATAGAGTGCATGTCGTCGCGAGACTGATCTGTAAAGCCAAACAAGGGAGGGGCCATGTATATCGGCGGCGGAGTCCTGCTCATCATCATCATCATTCTCTTGATCATCGTTCTGACCTGATCGCCCGGCGAAAGTAGTAGTAGTTCGTCGAAGAGGAGGTCCTCGGACCGCGCGCCGCTGACGGTTGAGCCGCTCCCCGGGCCGGCCACGGACTGTCGCATGCGACTCCGCGTGGTGCCGGGTGCGAGCGTCTCGGCGGCGCCCAGCAAGAAACCGGCGGCGCTCGCGCCCCGGACATTCCGGCGGAGCCTCGATCAGGCTCGCGCGGAGTCCGGGATGAGCTCGCGGTAGATGGCGACGGTCCGCTCGGCGACGTCGGTCCAGTCGAAGCGGAGCACGTGCTCCGAGCCCTCGGCGACGAGTCGGTCGCGGAGCGCGTCGTCGGTCAACACCCGCTCGACCATCTCCCCGAGGGCGACGGGGTCGCGGGAGCGGAACCGCAGCCCGACCTCCTCGTGGGGGACGACCTCGCGCAGGCCGCCGGTGTCGGCAACGATGCAGGCGCAGCCCGACGCCATCGCCTCGAGCGCCACGAGCCCGAACGGCTCGTAGATCGAAGGTACGACGCAGGCGTCGGCGATCCGGTAGAGCGAGTGCAGGACGTCGTCGCCGATCCAGCCCAGGAACGTGCCGTGCTCCATCAGCCCGAGATCATCCGCCTGGCGCCGAAGCTCCGCCTCGTGGGTGCCGGAGCCAGCGACGAGAAAGCGGGCGCCCGGGACCGCCTCGATCAGCCGCGGCATCGCCTCGAGCGCGAGCTGGAACCCCTTCTCGTAGACCAGCCGTCCGATCAGCAGCACGAGCTTCTCGTCCGGGTCCGCGAACTCCGCCCGCAGCCGCCGCAGCGCGGCCTCGTCGCCGGGTTGGAGGTCCTCGGGGTCGATCCCGTTCGGGATCACCGCCACCCGGCCGCCGTCGACCGCGAAGATGTCGGCGATCTGCTCCCGCATGTAATACGAGCAGGCGATCACCCGATCGGAGCGGTTCGTGATCCAGCGCTCGACGCCGTGGATGTAGGACTGCGGGTGCTTGTCGACCCAGCCCTGATGGCGGCCGTGCTCGGTGGCGTGGATCGTCGTCACCAGCGGCGCTCCGAACCGGCGCGCGAGGTGGTCGCAGGCCATCGCGACGAGCCAGTCGTGACCGTGGACGAGGTCGAACTCGTAGCGGTCGCCGAGCTCGACGCCGGCGGCGAGCATGTCGGAGTTCATCCGCTCGACCCAGGCGACGAACTCCCCGAGGTCGGTCGGCCTGGTCGGTTCTCGGACGCGGTGGATCTCGACCTCGGCGACCTCGTCCTCGGCCGGCGACTCCTCGCTGCCGCGGGTCAGCACGTGGACCTCGACCCCGCGACCGGCCAGCGACTCCGAGAGCTTTCGCACGTGGCGCGCGAGCCCGCCCTCGATCAGAGGCGGATACTCCCAGGAGAGGATCAGGACACGGGTCACTTCGGCACCGGCTTGAGCGGCAAGAGCGCGGGTCAGGTCGAAGACGGCTTGTCGCGGTCGCGAGTCCGGCTGATCGGGGCAGTCTATGGGCTTGGACCGGCGATCGCTGCGGAAGGCGAGTGCCGGCGTGTCGCCCCTCAGCCGCCCTCTCGCCGCCCGGCCTCGGGCGGGCAGCCGCCGGCCATCGCGCATGCCGCGCACTCCGGTCCCTGCCCGGGACAGCGCTCGAGTTCGCCAGGGCCGGGCTCCGGGTTCGGCATCGGCACCGGCTCCTCTCCCCCGCCCGGCTCGCCGACGGCGATCCGTCCCGCCATCCCGTTGCCGTTCGCGTCGCCGCCGTGAAGGGTGCAGTAATACGTGTACTCGCCCTCCTGGTCGAGGGTGTGCTGGATCGGGGCGGGGTGGTCCGGCGGCGGCGAGCAGATCCCGAGCGGGCCGTCGCAGACCGGCGGCGCGCTGAGGTGGAGGTCCTCGCCGGCCGGGGTGCGCAGGAAGAGGTTGTGGACCGTTCGCGCCTGGTCGAACTCGAAGCTCGCGACATCGCCGGGATGGGCCTCGATCACCTCTGGCAGGCCCGGGTCCCACGAGTTCGTCGGCGCGTCGGGGGGGTCGACGGCGTCGATCACCCAGGTCGTCTGCGCGCTCGCGCTCGCCAGCACCAGGGCGGCGGCGAGAGCCGCGACGAGCGTCGCCGCGATTGCCGCTCGCCCGATCATTCGCCGATCTCCATCAGCCCCATCATCGACTGGTCTGAGTGCTCGGCGGTGTGGCAGTGGAAGACGTAGCGACCGGCGAACTTCTCGAACCGCGCGATCACGTCGACCGTCTGGCCGGGGTGGACGTCGATGGTGTCCTTCCAGCCCCGATCGGCCTGGTGCGGATCATCGCCATCGATCGAGACGACCCGGACGTGACAGCCGTGGAGGTGCATCGGGTGATGGTGCTCGGAGTCGTTGACGAACCGCCAGAGCTCGGTGGTGCCGAGCCTGGGGTCCTCGTCGACGCGGCCCTCGTCGAACCCGCGGCCATTGATCTGCCACTCGAGCTCGGGCGAGGTGGCGAGATCGAGGCTGAACGTCCGCGTCCGCACCGGCGGCGGCAGCGCGCGGTCGGGGGCGCTCAGTCGCGGTGGGACCGCAAGCCGCTCCGCCGGCGTGCCGTCGACGTCGAAGCGCATCACCGCCCTCGTCGATGCCTCGCCGAGGGCGTTGTGGAGGACGATCTCGGTCCCGGGCGGGCAGGAGCAGAAGTCGACCAGGACCTCGGCCCGCTCGGCCGGCGCGAGCGGCAGCGAGCGCCGCCGGACCGGCCGCGGCAGGAGGCCGGCGTCGCCGGCGATCTGGTGCATGAAGCGGTCGCGGCCGAGGACGAGCTCGTAGTTGCGGGCGTTCGAGGCGTTGAGGATCCGCAGCCGGTAGAGCGTGCGCGAGACCCGCATCCGCGGCGCGACCGCGCCGTTGACGAGGATCGTGTCGCCATGGAAGCCGGCGCCGAGGTTGCGGGCGTAGGCGAACGAACCGTCGTCGTTGAAGCTTCGGTCCTGGATCATCAGCGCGACGTCGCGCTCGCCGGTTGGAAGCCGCTCGTCCTCGCCCGCTTCCGGTAGCCGCGGCGGGAGTCTGCGCCAACGCCTGATCAGGGCTCGAGCAGCGGCGCGAGGCTGAGGTCCGGAGCGAGGTTGCGGAGCCCGGGCGCCGGGGGCTCGCCGGCGTGAAGCGCCTCGAGCAGGGCGGCGGAGTGCGCGGTGACCCGCTGGAACGGGTAGTCGCCGGCCTGGCGGCGGCGATCGAGGAACGCCCAGTCGCTCGCCTGGACGGCGAGCAGCTCGCGCGTCGCGCGCGCGGCAGCGGCCGGGGCGAGCCGGCCGGCCCCGAGGCTCCGCAGCAGTCTCAGCTCGAGGCGCCGCGCGCCCCAGGCGAGGTCGGCCACCTGCGGCGAGTCCCAGGTGCGTAGTTCCTTGCCCTCGCCCCAGCTCGAGCGGCGCAGCGGCCGCGTCTCCGGGTCGTGGCGCTCGAGCGCCGCCGACAGGGTCAGCGGCTCGACGCCGCGCGCAGGGGCCAGCCTCAGCAGCTCCTCGAGCCAGGCCGGGCCCTCCCACCACCAGTGACCGAGGAGCTCGGTGTCGACCGCGAAAGTGACCAGGCCCGGGCGGCGATGGCGGTCGCGAAAGCGCTCGAGCCGCGCAGCGACCGCGTCGACGAGCTCGCCCGCGTGGCGGCGGGCCACCGCCTCCGCCGCGGTCGGGTCGTACGCGCCGCCCCCGATCGACCACGGGTGCGCGCCGCGCAGCGACTGGCGGTGGAAGTCGGCGTAGCCCGGATGCGACGGGTATCCGTCGCTCGACCAGAGCAGCGAGATCGCGTCCCAGGCAATCGGGAAGGCGACCGGACCGGCCGGGGAGCGGACCGGCGCCAGCGCGGCGGCAGGCGGCTCGTGGGCGCTCTGGTCGACGCAGAAAAAGCGCACGCCGCGCTCGGCGAGCAGGCGGTCGAGCCCAGGCTCGTAGGCGCACTCGGGAAGCCAGAGCCCGGCCGGGCGGCCGAACCGGCGCCGGTGGGAGCGCAGGCCGGCGTCGATCTGGAGCCGCCGCCCACCGCGGGTCGCGACGAGGGGCAGCACCGCGTGGGTCGCCGCCGAGGCCATCAGCTCGATCCGCCCCGCCGCGAGCGGCTGGCGAAAGATCGCGGTCAGGTCGTCGCCGAGCTCGGCGAGCTGGTCGAGGCCGCGGCAGTAACGCGCCGCCTCGGCGAGGCACGCGGGCGCGAGATCGCCGCCGACCTCGGCGGCGTCGGCCTCGCAGGCGCCGGCCCGGTAGCGCTCGACGAACTCGCGCAGGCGCGCCGCCACCCCGGGCGCCTCGAGCTGGTCGGCGAGGACTGGGGTGACGGTCATCGTCACCCGATCGGCAACCTCGAGCACGGGCAGGTACGAGCGGGCGATCGCGTCGAACAGCCACTCCTCGCCGAACGGGTAGGTGCCGAACCCCTCGACGTAGGGCATGTGGCTGTGGAGGACGATCGCCAAACCGCCCACCGGCGGCTGCGCTGCTTCGCGTCCGCTGCCGCCGGCCTTGGCGCCGGCCGCAGGCATGCTGCCGGTGTGGTCGACCGCGACTTCGTCGCCAGCCCGAGCCGACTCACGCATGACAGACCGCGAGGAAGTCGAGCGCCTGCTCGAGATCGGCGTCGCCTTCAGGTCGCACCGCGAAGTCCGAGGCCGAGATCGCGGGGACGAAGCGGTCGTAGAACGGCTTCGTCAATCGCAGCGCCGGGTGGATCCGGTCCCACCCGGCGCGCAGCGCGAGCTCGTGGGCGCGCAGCTTGCGGGCATGGAAGAGGCCGAGCACCTCGACCAGGCTGAATCGCGGCTCGAGCAGCTCCCGGTACTCGGCGAGCGTGTACTCGCGCAGGTGCCAGGGGTTGTCGGACTTCTCCGCGCCGGCGGGCGCGAGCCTGAGCCGGTTCGGGGTCGACACGTAGGTCACCTGCGCCGCCGCGGCGAGCCGCTCGAGCAGCGCCCCGGGCTCGTGGACGTGCTCGATCGTCTGCAGGAAGACGATCGCATCGCACGGGCCCGAGAACTCCTCAACCAGCCCGCGCTCGAAACGCAGGTTCTCGCGCCGGTAGCGCAGCCGGGCGTGCTCGTGAGCCTCCGGGTTCGCGTCGACGCCGACGACGTCGGCCGCGGTCCGCGCGAGAACGTCGGCGCCGTAGCCCTCGCCGCAGGCGAGGTCGGCGACTCGCTGCCCCCGCACCCGCTCCGCGATCCACGCGTAGACGGCGAGGTGGCGCCGAAACCAGTAGTTCTCCTCCGGGACGTCGGGGAGCGTCCGCTCACCGGTGAGCTCGAGCGGCGGCACCCCGGGCGGCTGGTTGCGCTGGCGCGGCACGAGCGTGACCGTAGAGCAGCCGGACTCGGCCGGCGTCGGAGGCGGCTCGCCACGCGAGGAGCGGCACTAAGGTTCCCGGGCGATGCCCGCCTCCCCGACCGCCACCGCGGCCGAGATCAAGGACGCGAACACGCGCTACCACGACGCCGCCGCCTCCTCCTACGACGCCAAGTGGGGGATCGACTTCGGCCCGACCGGCCAGCGTCAGGTGCGCTCGAAGCTGATCAAGGCGCTCGGCTCGGAGCCGGAGTCGCGGTTCGACGACGCGCTCGAGATCGGCGCCGGCACCGGCTACTTCTCGCTCAACCTGCTCCAGCGCGGGCTCGTCGAGCGCGCGACCGCCTCCGACATCTCGCCGGGGATGCTCTCGATGCTCGCCGAGACCGCCGGCCGCCTCGGGCTCGACGTCACGACCGCCGAAGCCGAGGCCGAGGAGCTCCCGTTCACCGACGCGAGCTTCGACCTCGTCTTCGGGCACGCGGTCCTCCATCACATCCCGGACCTCGATCGCGCGTTCGCCGAGTTCCGCCGCGTCCTGCGCCCGGGCGGGACGATCGCCTTCTGCGGCGAGCCCTCACGCTACGGCGACCGGCTCGCGACGCTGCCGAAGCGCGGCGGGGCGCTCGTCGCACCGGCCTGGCGACTGCTCGTCGGAGCGGGCCCGGGGCGGGGGCACGACGGCAACGGCGGCGGCGGCCACGAGCTCGAGTCCGAGGTCGACGTCCACGCCTTCGCCCCCGGCGAGCTCCGCGCCGCCGCCGCCCGGGCCGGGCTCGAGGCGGTGCGGGTGCGGGGCGAGGAGCTGCTCGCCAACGCGTACGGCTGGCTCCTGCGCACGCTCGAGGGCAGCGCCGAGCCCGACCGGGTGCCCCGCCGCTGGCGCACGTTCGCCTTCCGCTCTTACATCGCGCTGCAGCGGCTCGACGCCGCCGTCCTCGAGCCCCGCCTTCCCCCGGCGCTGTTCTACAACCTCGTCCTCAGCGGCAGGGCCCCGGGCGGCGGCGCGTAACCTCGGCAAGGGCGCGCGCGGCCACCGTCCGCACGGCTGCGATTGAATCCCCCCGTGGAGCCCGCGCTCGCGCTCGCCAGCCTCGGCTCGACCTACCGCGAGGTCGTCATCGACGAGGGAAACCAGCCGCTGCTGTTGATGCTCGTCGCCTTCGGGGTCACGTTCGGCGTCACCCGGTTCGTCACCCACTCGATCCGGGCCGAGCGGTTTTCGTGGCTCGGCAATCTCGAGGCGGGCGACACCCACATCCACCACCTCGTCTGGGGGATCGTCCTCCTGCTCGTCGCCGGCGTGCTCGCGGTCGTCGTCCAGCCGCCGCTCGAGTTGACCGGGATCGTGTTCGGGATCGGCGCCGCGCTGACGCTCGACGAGTTCGCGCTCTGGCTCCACCTCGACGACGTCTACTGGTCGGAGAAGGGACGCCAGTCAGTCGACGCGGTGATCGTGTTCGCGATCGTCACCGGGTTCATGCTGATCGGCGGCTATCCGATCGTGATCGGCGGCGGCGAGAGCCTGCTCGAGAACATCGAGCTGGTCCTGCTCCAGGTCCCCGGTTGGGCGCTGTGCGTGATCTGCTTCATGAAGGGCAAGCTGATGTGGGGCGTGCTCGGCATCTACCTCTCGCCGCTGGCGCTGATCGGCGCGATCAGGCTCGCGAAGCCCGGGTCGGCATGGGCGCGGCGACGCTACGACGGCGCCAAGCTCGCGCGCTCGCACGAGCGCTATGGAGCCGAGGCGAAGATCCACAAGCCCGCCGAGGCGTAGTCGTGCCGCTGCTCAGCCAGTCTCGCGGTAGTCGGGGCGGGCGGCGCGGCCGAGCTCGTTGAGCGCGTTGACGACGCCGAACACGTCGCCCCGGTCGTAGTGGTCGACGGCGATGATGTTCGGCAGCAGGCCGCGACGCCGCTGGCAGAGCCGCGCGCGCCCGGTGAGCACGTCGTAGTCGTTGACCCGCTCGGCGAGGTCGGGCGAGCGGGGGATCTTCTCGATCCAGTTGTTGATCTGGAACAGAGGATTGTGAGTCGTCCCCCGATTCGGCTGGCAGCTCTCGGGGCTGGCGATCTCGGTCGCGTCGTGGAATGTGTACGGGGTCTCCTGGACGAGCGCGAATCCCTGGTGGTACCAGGGCAGGGCGGCGCCGCCCGAGTGGGTCTCGCCGAGGACGAACGCCCGCCGATCCGATTCGATCAGCTCGCGAAGGGTCGGGAACGGTTCGCCGCGGCGGTGCTCGTAGGCGTAGCGGAGCAGGCCGCTGTCCTCGAACGCCTGCTCGACGTCCTCGGGGACGACGACGTCCTCGACGAACAGGACGACGAACTCGTCCGGGTGGGTGTCGAGAAACTCCCTCACCTCGGTCAGCGCCTCGGTGAGCTCGGTCGCGCCGAGCTCGCAGAAGACGTGGCAGAGGTGGGGCCGGGCGTCGGCCGGGTCCGCGTCGCCGATCAGGCGCGCGCGGATCCGCTCCACCCGCTCGATCCCGTCGGCGCCGATCTGCGCCTCGATCTCCTCGCGGCTGGCGGTCTCGCGGCCGATGTCGGTCACCACCGTCCCGCCGTCGGTCTCGATCCCGTAATGGGTGTCGATCAGCAGCGCGCGAACCCCGTCGTCGAGTTGGCGCGCGATGCCGTAGCGCTGGTTCGGCAGGTACCAGCCGGGCTCGCGGGCGGCGGACATCGAGTTGTGGGTCGCCGCGAGCGCGACCTGGTCGATCCGGCGCTCGCAGAGGGCCTCGAACCCGTTGCAGGCGCTCACCGGCCCGTCCGGGCGCTCGACGACCTCCTCGCCTCCGCCACCGGCAAGGACGACCACCGCGAGCGCCACCACCGCCGCGGCGGTGCCGAGCACGGCCAGCGCCCGCCCCGGACGAATCCTGCCGAGCAGCCCGGCCATCCGCCGGGGGGCGCCGGCGGTGACGGGCTCGGGCGGCGGGGCGACGACGAGCAGGATCTCGGTCACGGCGACGAACAGCCCCCAGCCGCCGATCGCGACGACGGCGACGTGGAGGACGACCTCGGGGCGGATGACGAGCAGCAGGCTGAGGGCGAGGATCCCGACCGCTCGCGCCAGGCGGACCGCTGGGCGAGCCGGGCGCCAGGAGGCGATCGCGCCGGCCCGGCGAAGCGGCGCTGCCGGGTCCACCTCCCGGACACCGGCGTAGGCCGCGGCGGCGAGGATCACGGCGCCGACGCCGAGCGCCCCGAACCAGATCAGCAGGTCGCCGAACAGGACGTCCCACGCGGCGGTGACGGCGTCGTGGACGGCTTCGTCGTCGAACTGGGCGAGGACGACGGAGCGGCCGATCAGGACTGCGGCGATCGTGATCCCGGCGCCGACCGCGACCGCTGCCGCCGCCCGCACCAGGCCCGGGCGCCGCGCCGGCGCGGCGAGCACCGAGCCCGCGAGCAGAACGAAGCCGAGCAGCGGGAGGACGACCCCGAACAGCCGAATGTCGTGTGCCAGGTCGGCGACCTCGAGCGTCGTGCCGTCGGCGATCTCGATCAGCTCCGGCTCGAGGTCCTCCGGGATGTCCCTGGCGACCTCCGGGGAGATCGACCGGATCGCCTCGATCGCGATCACCCCGGCGTCGGCGAGGGTGAGGACCACGGTCTCGACCCCGCCATCGAACAGCGCCGAGTGGGCGCGGCGAACGGCGTCGCGGAAGGTCGAGCGGAAGGCGGCGCTGTCGATGACCCCGGCCACGCCGGCCTCGAGGATCGGCTGGGCGTTGATCAGCTCGGCGGGCCCGGAGTCGACGATCGCGTTGACGATCGGGGCTGTGACCGCGTGCTCGACCCGCTCGTCGGCGAGCGCCTCCGCCGCCCGATCGGCGAACGCGTCGGACTCGAACAGGGCCACTCGCGCGTACAGCAGCAGCCCCCCGAGGACGAGACAGAGGGCTCCGGCGACGGCGAGAACGATCGAGGCCGTTCGCCGAGTCGACGTCATCGCGCCACCCTAGCTTGCGCGGCGGCAGCGGTAGGCGTCGACGCTGCCCTCGATCCCCCTCAGTCGCCGCGAGCGGGCGAACGACCAACGGTATCTTTCTTCCCCGGCCTCGTCCTTGACCGCGCCGGTCGCGAGCACGCTCCCAGGCCGGGCGATCTCGGTCATCCGGGCGGCGACGTTGACCGGATGGCCGTAGAAGTCCCCGGCGCGCTCGAGCGCCTGGCCGCGAGCGAGCCCGGCCCGCATCAATGGAAACGCCTCGTCGTCCCCGGAGCGATCGATCAGCTCGAGCGCCGCGTCGAGCACCGGGCGCGCCGGGCCGACGAGCATCGCCGCGTCGCCGATCAGCTTCACCAGCCGGACCGGCGGCTCGGCGACCTCGCCCGCGAGCTCGGCGAGGCGCTCGGCGACCCCGCCCAGCTCCTCCGCCGGAAGGCTCTCGCCGAGCCGGGTGAAGCCGACGACGTCGGCGAAGCAGACCGTCACCTCGGTGTGGCCGAGGCGGCCGGCAGCGGCCTGCCGCGCGTCGAGGACGTCGTGCCGGAGCTGCTCGCGCAGGTGGAGGTTGAAGACGTAGGCGAGCCCCTCGTCGATCATCGGCGTCAGGGTTCGCGCGGCGTCGCGGAACCGGTGCGCGATCTCGGCCTCGGTGTCGCCGGGGCGCATCATCGCCTCGGCGACCATCCGCCTGTTCGCGGCCGCGACCTGCGACATCGCGATCGCGAGCACGCGCGAGACCTCGATCATCCCCTCCTCGGGGACGCCGAGGGCGAGAAGCCGCGCGATCCGCCGGCCGGCGGCGAGGTCGGCCTCGGTGTACGCGGGCTCGTCGGCTTCGGGAAGCGCCATCCCCAGCGCCCGCCATTGACGGTCGAGGAAGGCGCGGTCGACGCCGGTCAGCTCGGCGAGCTGACTTCCGGAGTAGCGGGCGCCGCCGCCGGCGAGCTCGCGCTCGACCGGGAGCAGCGCGAGCCGGTCCTCCGCGACGGCCTGGCGAAGCTCGTCGAGCGAGAACCCGTCGGCGGCGAGCTCCTCGAGCAGCTCGCGACGCGCCCGGCGCCGACGCCCCCGGAGGCCCTTCAGCAGGCCCTCGGCCTCGAAGTCGATCTCGCTCGCGGCCATCGCTCGATGCATTCTCGCCCGCCGCCTAAGATCGGTGTATCGCCAAGGGATTCGAGCTGCCGATCTTCGAGCTCCCGGTCGCCCTGCTTCCGGGCGAGCTGCTGCCGCTCCATATCTTCGAGGAGCGCTACAAGCGGATGATCTCGCACTGCCTCGAGTCGGGCGAGCCGTTCGGCATCGTCCTCCGCGACGACGACGGCAGCGCCCGCCGGATCGGCTGCGAGGCGCGAGTCGCCGAGATCACCGAGCGGTTCGAGGACGGGCGGATGAACATCGTCGTCGCCGGCGAGCGGCCGTTCCGGGTCCTCGACCGGTTCGAGGCACCCGGCTATCCAGCCGGGGAGGTCGAGCCGATCGACCCGTCGCCGGTGGCCGCCGAGCCCGACGCGAAGGCCGCCGACATCGCGCGCGCCGCCTTCGCCGAGCTCGTCCGCCGCGTCTCCGGCGAGGCCCCGGAGGAGTCCGAGCTCGCGGCGGAGGACTCGTACGGCCTCGCGGCTCGGGTCGAGCTTCCCGCCGAGACCAAGCAGCGGCTGCTCGAGCTGCGCTCGGAGGTCGAGCGGATGCGGGTCCTCGGCCGCGCGTTGCGCGCCCTCGTCGAAGCGGTGAACCGCTCCGAGCGGGTAGCGGCGCGGGCGCGGATGAACGGCAAGGTGATCGTCGCCGGCCCCGACGACGCCTGAGCGCGTCCCGCTATCCCCTCGGGGCGGCCGACGCGCGCTCCTCGATCCCGGGCCAGCCCTCGACCGGGTCGGTCGAGCGGACGACGTTCATCCCCGCTGCGGCATAGCGCTCGAACGCCGCATCGGCGTCGTCGGTGTAGTCGACGACCCCGGGGACGACCACCGGCGAGGTGCAGTCCTCGAGCAGGTAGGTGCGCTCGGCCAGATGGGTGCCCGCGCGCTCGTCCTCGAGCAGGTCGTCGATCGTCCACGCCATGCAGTGGCTCTTCGCCTGGCCCGCGATCACGACCGCGTCGAAGGTCAGCAGCTTCTCGATCAGGGCCGTGTTGCGGGCGCCGATCGTGTCGCCGTCCGGTCCTTCGGTGACCTCGGGGCCGAGCATCGAGTAGTGCTCGGTGAGCGGGTTCTCGCCCTTGACCTGGAAATCGGGCTGGCTGTGGCGGGCGATGCCGTGGAAGAAGGCCGCCTCCTCGAACGCCGGCACGAGGGCGTGGCCGATGCTGCCGAGCATCGCATGGTAGGGCCAGATCGTGAGGTCGTACTTCCGCCCCTCGGCGAGCTGTCGCGTGTAGGTCGCGAGATGGCGCTCGGCGTAGCCCCGGTCGATCCCGAGCGCCTCGGCGGCGGCGACGTTCATCCGCCAGCGCCCGGACTCGACGTCGGCCGCGGAGACGAGCTCGTAGGGGGTCGGGTGGTTGCCAGCGGCGTCGACGAGCCAGATCGCGTGGAAGACCTGCATCGCGCGGTGCGTGTCAAGACTGGGGACGATCCGGGTGATCGTTGCGAGGTTGCGGTAGACGAACTCGCACAGGCGGCGGTTGTCGTCGACCGCGCCGGTCCCGGAGCGCCCGCCGACGAACAGCTCGAACCCGGGGACGCAGAACGTGTTCTGGACGTCGACCGCGAGCAGGCAGAGCCGGAAGGAGTCGCCGGCCGCCGGCCCGATCGCGCGCTCGGCGGCCCAGGCGCGCGCGTCGGCCGCCCGTTCCTCGTACGGCACCTTCCAGATCTCGCCGACCCGGTCGGGATCGAAGTGGGGCGGGAGCGAAAGCTCGCGCATCGTCCTGTCGAGGATAGATCGCGGAGTGGGCGGGGCGCGGAGTCGGGGCGTCGTCGCGAGTCCGGAACGGTGAGCGAGCAGGTCGCGCAGGCGGCGCCGCGGCCAAACCCGCTCACCGCCGAGACCCGCAGCGCGCGACGCCACCGCAACCACCCCCCACGCCGCGGGTCCCAGCGCCCTACGCCACTGCAACCGCCCCGCCACGCCTCGGGTCTCCCCCGCCCCGCAGCTCGCCGCTCGCCGGGTCGCGGGCGACGGCGTGGACGCCGCCGAAGAAGACGTTGCGGTCGCGCCAGCGGACGACCTCGTAGCCCCGGGCGGCGAGGCGGTGGAGGGCGTCGTCGTCGATTCCCGGCTCGGCATGCACTATCCCGTCCTCGACGTGGAGGCGGGGGGCGACGACGGCGTCGGCGACCGGGATCCGCTCGCCGATCAGGTGGATCGCGGTCTGGAGGATCGCCGAGCGGATCCGGTTCGAGCCGCCCGAGCCGAGGCCCGCCTCGAGCTCACCGGCCTCGAGGACGACGGTCGGCGACATCATCGAGGGCATCCGGCGCCCGGCCTCGTGGCGGTGGAAGCCGTGCGGGTTCAGGTCCTGCTCGCCGAGCATGTTGTTGATGTGGACGCCGGTCCCGGGGACGACGAGGCCCGAGCCGGTGCCGTTCGAGCAGGTGATGCTCGCGCAGCGGCGCTCCGCGTCGACCGCGGTGATGTGGGTGGTCGAGCCGAGCCGGTCGCTCGGGGTCAGCGGGCCCTCGGCCGAGCGCTGCCGCCGGGCGACCCGGTCGGCGAACCCGGCGACGCTCGCCGGATCGAGGAAGCGGTCGGCGAAGTCGGGGTCCTGAAGGCCGGCGAGGAAGTCCTCGGTCCGGGCCGCCTGCGCCGCCTCCATCGCCCCGACCAGGTCCTCGGCGCCGGTCCCTTCGAGTCGGTCGAGGACGTCGAGCGCGAACGCGATCAGGATCCCTCCGGAGGAGGGCGGCGGGTTGGTGAGGATCTCGTGCTCGCGGAAGCGGGCCCTGACCGGCGCCCGTTCGGCCGGCAGGTAGGCAGCGAGGTCGGAGCGGCCGAGGGTCCCACCGCGCTCCAGCACCCAGTCGGAGAGGCGCTCGGCGATCTCGCCGCGGTAGAACGGCTCGGCGCCCCCGGCGCCGA
>DATHVI010000128.1:0-5506 GCA_035461385.1 Solirubrobacterales bacterium | reverse complement strand
CCTTCGCTTCTTCCCGGCCGTGGTGATGTGGGGCAACGAGGGAAAAGGCCGCAGGACCGCCCAGTGAATCCCGGCCGACTGGTGGCTCAGCACCGCGCCCGGGCCACCCGCGAGGACCGCGGCCATCCACTTCCCCTCGCGAGCCAGCCGCTCGTGCCCGGCGGCGTAGACGCCACGGTGGACCGGATGGAGGAATCGAGCCAGTAGCAGCCGGTCGATCTGGGATTCACTGAAACCGAGCCCGAGTAGCTGCCGTCGCGCCACGACCCCGTACTGGCGCGTGGCCAGGGCGGCTACTCGCGGCCCCAGTTCCTCACGAGTGTGACCTTTCCCTCGACTACCGAGGAGAACGTTCCTTTCGAGCGGCATCGGGGCATGGTCGACCCGCCGAGCGCGCGCATCGCACCGCAAACGTCACGAGCTACGAACCCGTTCGTCGCGGTGATCGAAAACCGTGAACCGAGCGCCCGCGGCACCCGACCACTTCGCGTCAACCGGGGCGTTCCGGCCCGGTCAACCGGGCCGTTCCGGCCCTCCGGGCTCCGAGCCCTCGCCTCCGCCCGAGCCCTCGCCACGAAACTCCTTCGGCAGCGCCTTGTCGGCGTAGCGCTGCCAGTTCGCCTTCAGCGCGTCGATCAGCTGGGTGACGAACAGGGGGGAGACGGAGACCCGGGCGACGACGATGCCCTGCTTGCCGTCGGGCTCGAGGCGGACGAAGTCGAGCGTGAACTCGTGCTGGCTGTGCGAGACGCGGGCGAAGTTCGCCCACACGCCGGGCATCATCTCGCGCTCGAGGATGATCTTCGGCGCCTGGCGCTGCCTCTCCTCGTCGGCCACGCCCAGAGCTTACGGGACCGCGGCCGCCGCCCGTGGCCGGCCGGCCGCCGACTGCCGGCGCTCGACCCGTTCGCGGACGGCGCCGTCGTGGCGATCCCGGTCGCCGGCCGAGCGCGGCCGGTCGGCGCCAGCCGGTGCCCCGCGGCGCTAGCCGAGCTTCGGGCTCAGCCACGGCTCGGAGAGCCGGGCCGCGAGCATTTCGCCGAGCTGATCGGCGGGCACGCGCGTCTGCTCGAGCGAGTCGCGGTCGCGGAGGGTGACGGTGCCGTCCTCGATCGTCTGCCCGTCGACGGTCACCCCCCACGGGGTGCCGATCTCGTCCTGGCGCCGGTAGCGCCGGCCGATCGAGCCGCCCTCGTCGTACTCGGCCGGCATCCGCCGGCGGAGGCCCTCGTAGATCTCTCGCGCCCGCTCGGGCATCCCCGCCTTCGAGACCAGCGGCAGGACCGCGACCTTGACCGGAGCCAGGCGCGGGTGCAGTCGCAGCACCGTCCGTTTGCGTCCCTCGACCTCCTCGACGTCGTAGGCGTCGACGAGGAACGCCAGCGCCGCGCGGTCAACCCCCGCCGCGGGCTCGATCACGTGCGGGACGTATGCCTCCCTGCGCTCCTGGTCGAAGTACTCGAGCTTCTCGCCCGAGTGCTTGGCGTGCTGGGTGAGGTCGAAGTCGCCGCGGTTCGCGATCCCCTCGAGCTCCGACCAGCCCATCGGGAACAGGTACTCGATGTCCGAGGTCGCCGACGAATAGTGGGAGAGCTCGTCGGGGCCGTGCTCGCGGAGCTGGATGTGGTCGCGCCGGATCCCGAGCTCGGTGTACCAGCGCATCCGCTCGTCGAGCCAGTAGCGGTGCCACTTCTCGGCCTCCTCCGGGGGGACGAAGTACTCCATCTCCATCTGCTCGAACTCGCGGGTGCGGAAGACGAAGTTGCCCGGGGTGATCTCGTTGCGGAACGACTTGCCGACCTGGGCGATCCCGAACGGCGGCTTACGGCGCGCGAACTGGAGCACGTTCTTGAAGTTGATGAAGATCCCCTGCGCGGTCTCGGGGCGCAGGTAGGCGACCGAGGCCGAGTCCTTCACCGGCCCGACGTTGGTCTCGAACATGAGGTTGAACTCGCGGGCGTCGGTGAGGTCGCACTCGTCGGTCTCGCCCGGCCGCTTCGACGGCTTGCGGCCGCACTGCGCGTCTTCGATCTGGTCGGCGCGGAAGCGCAGCTTGCAGGTCCGGCAGTCGACGAGCGGATCGGTGAACCCCTCGAGGTGGCCGGACGCCTCCCACACCCGCGGGTGCTGGATGATCGCCGAGTCGATCGCGACGATGTCGTCGCGCTCGCGAACCATCGCCCGCCACCACTCGTCCTTGACGTTGCCCTTCAGCAGCACCCCGTAGTGGCCGTAGTCGTAGGTCGAGCCGACGCCGCCGTAGATCTCAGACGACGGGAAGATGAACCCGCGCCGCTTGCACAGCGCGACGATCTCGTCGAGGGTCGGCTCGGTGGCGGCGGCCGCGGTGGCTTCGGTCATGGCCGAACCGTAGCGACCGGATCGGGGCCCGCGGCGCCGGGCGGCGGACTGCGCCCGTGGCGGCGGTCATAATGGATGCCCAACCCTCCGACCGACTACAGTCGCCGACCCGATGCCGATCTACGAGTACCGCTGCCGTAACGGGCACACCTTCGAGGTGTTCCAGTCGATGTCCGACGACCCGGTGTCGACGTGCGAGCAGTGCGGCGCGCCGACCGAGCGCGTTTTCCACCCGGTCGCCGTCCACTTCAAGGGCTCGGGCTTCTACACCACCGATTACGCACGCAAGGGCTCGTCGAAGCCGTCGAGCGACGGCTCGAAGTCCGACTCGTCCTCGGAATCGAAGCCGGAGTCGAAGTCCGACTCGGGCAAGGCGAAGACCGAAACCGGCTGAGCCAGCTCGGGGCCGGGCCGCTCGCCACCCCCCAGGGACCGACCTGCCCCGCCTGCCCCCAGGCTATGGCGAGCACGCCGGAGTGCGCGGCGGCTGCTTGCCGAGGAACCTCCGTGCCGCCCGCCGGCACTCGTCGTCGGAGAAGACGAGCGGATCGAGCGAGCTCGGCTCCATTCGGATCGTCTCGCTGCCGCCGATCGCAGCCGCGACGACGAGCTCGGGCATCGTGATTGCGCCCATCGACGAGACCATCGCCTTCGGGGCGTTCCAGCCGAGGATCGGGCCCTTGATGAAGTTGATCGGCAGCCGGGTGATGCTGGTCAGCCGGCCTTTGATCCCGTCGACGATCGCCTGCTGGAAGCCGGCCCGGTCGAGGTCGTTGATGTTCTGGTCAGGCGCCCCGTCGCCGTTGCAGTCGCCGGCGGTTCGGGTCCGCGCGAGGGTGATCGCCTGGTAGCCGTTGAGCGTGTGCTCGCCGGGGCTCAGGTCGAGTTGGAACGCGCCGCCCGAGACGGTCGAGCAGACGCGCTTGGTGAGGTTGACCTTCACCCCGCCGAGCGTGTCGATGAACTTGCGGAAGCCATCGAAGTCGACGATCGCGACCTGGTTGATGTCGAGGCCCAAGTACTGCTCGACGGTCTCCTTGACGAGCTCCGCGCCGCCGTTGGCGTAGGCGGCGTTGACCTTCGACACCCCGACCCCGGGGATCTCGGCGAGGGTGTCACGGGGCAGCGAGAGCTGGCGGAACGCCCCGCCGCCGGCCCGGATCAGCATGATCGTGTCGGAGCGGTAGGGGGCGTTCCGACAGCTCCGGTGCGAGCCGACGCCGCCGCCGACCTCTTCCAGGCAACGCTTCGTCTCGGCCTCGGCCGCGCCGGCGAACTGCCCGGAGCGGATGTCGGTGCCGAGGACGAGGATCGTCTGCGAGACGAGCGGCATCAGCGGCGCCGCCCCGGCGTCGACCCCGTCGGCGAGCTTCGACTTCTGGATCTGGGCCGAGACCGCGAACGCGGCGATGCTGAGCAGCAGCCAGGCGAGCGCCGCGATCCCGACCCATTTCAGGATCCGCCGCCACGGAGGACGTCCCCCGGGCAGGCCGGGCCGGCGCTCGCGGTCGGGGCGGTCCGGCTCCGGACGCTCGCCGCCGAGCTGGTCGCGGTCCTTGCGTCGCAGCCGGTCGAGCAGCCGGGGGCGCGACCGGTAGACCGTGTACTCCGGGCGCTCGGGCGGGCGCGGCCGGTTGCTCTCGTCGTCGGGGGCCATGAGCTATCAATACCGCATGCCCCCCGCGCACTCCTTCAACGGACGCGGCCTCCCGTGAGCGCTCGCCGAGCGATCGGCGTCGACCTCGGGGGGACGAAGGTGTTGGTCGGGGTGGTCGACTCCGAGCGCGAGGTTCACTACCGATCGACCGAGTCGACACGCGACCGCAGCGGCGACGAGGTCCTCGCCGTGCTCGAGCGCGAGCTCGCGGCGGCGCTCGACGCCGCGCCCGACGCGGTCGGGATCGGTCTCGGGATCCCGGCGACAATCGACCGCGCCCGCGGGGTCGCGGTGAGCGCGGTCAACCTGCCGCTGGTCGACGTGCCGATCCGCGACCTGATCTCGGAGCGGATCGGGCTGCCGACCGCGCTCGACAACGACGCCAACGTCGCCGCGCTCGCCGAGCACCGCTTCGGCGCCGCCCGGGGCGCCCGTAACGCGGTCATGCTGACGATCGGGACCGGGATCGGCGGAGGGCTGATCCTCAACGGCGAGGTCTACCGCGGCTCGACCGGCGCCGGGGCCGAGCTCGGCCACGTCGTGATCGACATGAACGGGCCCCGCTGCCAGGGCAACTGCCCGAACCGGGGCTGCGTCGAGGCGCTGGCCTCGGGCACCGCGCTCGGCCGCGAAGGTCGTGCCGCGGCGAGACGCGTCCCCGACTCGGCGCTCGGCCGCCTCGACGCCGCCGGCGAGGCGATCGACGGTCGCGCCGTCACCGAGGCGGCGATCGGCGGCGATCAGACCGCGGTCGAGGTGGTGGCGACGATCGGCCGCCGCCTGGGCGTCGCGATGTCGAGCCTCGCGAACATCTTCGAGCCCGACATGATCGTCGTCGGGGGCGGGGTGAGCGCCGCCGGTGAGCTGTTGATCGGCCCGGCGCGCGACGAGCTCCGCTGGCGGGCGCTGCCGCCGCAGGACGAGACGCCCGTCGTCCTCGCCGAGCTCGGCCCCGACGCGGGGATGTACGGCGCTGCGGCGCTGGCGCTCGCCGAGGTCGAGGCGACCGCCCCGAAGGCGTCGAGGGGAGTCTGATTGCCCGGCCGCCTGACGGTCGTTCCGACTCCGCTCGGCAACCTCGACGACCTCAGCCCGCGGGCCCTCCGGGCGCTCGGCGACGCCGACATCGTCGCCTGCGAGGACACCCGGCGGACAGGCTTGCTCTACGAGCGGCTCGAGGTCGCCCGGCCGCGGCTGGTCTCGAACCACGAGGGCAACGAGGCCGAGCGGGCGGTCCAGCTCGCGCAGGCGATCGAGCGCGGCGCCCGCGTCGTCCTGATCAGCGATGCCGGGACCCCCGCGATCTCCGATCCCGGCTACCGGCTGATCCGGGCGGCGATCGAGCGCGGGCTCGAGGTCGAGGTGCTGCCCGGGCCCTCGGCGGTGATCACGGCGCTGGTCGCCTCGGGCCTCCCGGTCGATCGCTGGCGCTTCGAGGGCTTCCTGCCGCGGCGCGCGGGCGAGCTCGAACGGGGCCTGAGCTCGGTC
>DATHVI010000127.1:0-24768 GCA_035461385.1 Solirubrobacterales bacterium | reverse complement strand
ATCGTCACGATGCAAAATCCGCCTCACCCGGCGCGGTGCGGGGGTCGCCTGCACGGGGTGGGGTCGCCAGGCGCGGTGCGGTCCGTCAGCTCGCCGCGGCGAACCGGCTCGCGACCTCGTCCCAGTTGACGACGTTCCACCACGCGTCGATGTAGTCGGGCCGCTTGTTCTGGTACTTGAGGTAGTAGGCGTGCTCCCAGACGTCGACGCCGAGCAGCGGCGTCTGGCCGGCGGAGATCGGGGTGTCCTGGTTCGGCGTGCTGACGACCGCGAGGCCGGAGCCGTCGTGGACGAGCCACGCCCAGCCGGAGCCGAACTGGCCGACGCCGGCGGCCTTGAACTCGTCCTTGAACGCGTCGATCGAACCGAACTTGTCGTTGATCGCCGTCGCCAGGTCGCCGCCCGGCTCGCCGCCGCCGTCGGGGCTCATGATCTGCCAGAAGAAGGTGTGGTTCGAGTGGCCGCCGCCGTTGTTACGAACCGCGGTGCGGATCTCGTCGGGAAGCTGGTCGAGGTTGCGGAGCACCTCGTCGACGTCCTTGTCGGCCCACTCGGTTCCCTCGAGCGCGGCGTTGGCCTTGTCGACGTAGGCCTGGTGGTGCTTGTCGTGGTGAACCCGCATCGTCGCTTCGTCGACGTGGGGCTCGAGGGCGGCGTAGTCGTAGGGAAGGTCCGGGACCTCGTAGGGCATCTCTGGTCTCCTTCGTCGGGTTTGGTGAACCCCAGAAAGATATCCGAGCGGGTTACTCGGGGATCGGTCGCGGAGCCTCGGGCTAGCGGCCGAGCAGGCGGCGGAAGAAGCGCCTGATCCGCTCCCAGAGCACGGAGAGCAGGAGGCGGATCCCGCGGATCGGCCTCGCCGGTGCAGGCAGCGCCGCGTCGCCGTCCCCCTGGGCGGGGGAGGGCGCCGCGATCCGGGTCTCGAGGCAGATGGCGAAGTCGCGCAGGAGCCGATTCGAGACGTCCTCGATCATCCCGCCGCGCCCGAAGTGGGCGAGGCGCCCGGTGAGCGTGAAGTCGGTCTCGACCCCGACCGTGGTCACGCCGCCGGCCTCGCTCACCGCGCTGTGGATCGTCGCGTTCGCCGACCCCGGGCCGCGCTTGTCGCGGCCCTGCGCCTTCATCGTCACCCGGCGGCCGGCCTCGTCGACCTCGGCCATCTCCAGCTTGCCCGCATACGCGGCGGTCGTCGGCCCCAGCTTGACCGTGGACGTCCCCTCGTAGACGCCCTAGGAGGAGCCCGTGACCTCGGCTCCGGGCAGGCACGGCGCGACTCGCTCGACGTCGATCATCGTCTCCCAGACGGTCTCGAGCGGGGCCTTGACGGTGAACGAGTGCTCGAGCTTCATCGGGTCGCCTCCGGGTTCATCGGATCGCACCTCCGAGTGCCGCGCGCGCCACCTCGAGGTCGTCCTGGGTATCGACGTCGTCCGGCCGGCAGAGGTGGGCGCACTCGAGCTCGCGGACGCCTGCCTCGGCGAGCAGGTCGCGAGCGCCGGCATCGCCGCGCAGCGACGCAACCGCCTCGAACAGGAGCCGCTTGATCAGCACTGGGTGTCCCGGGCGCCCGCCGTAGGTCGCCCGCGCTGCGGCCTCGGGCGCATCGGCCTGGTCGACGATCGCTGCGATCACCTGCGGGGTGATGAACGGCTGGTCGCCGAGGACGATGACCGCGGCGCTGACGTCGCCGAGGGCGGCGATCCCGCTGCGAAGGGAAGCCGCCATGCCCTCGCGCCATTGCTCGCAGACGACCGACTCGGTTCCGGCGAGGTCGGTCGCGGCCGCGACCTCGTCGGCGTCGGCGCCGAGGACGACGACCACGCGCTCGATCGCCGGCACCGCGAGGATCGCCTCGATCGAGTGCTCGAGCAGCGGCCGGCGATCGAGCTCGGCGATCAGCTTGCGACCCCCGAACCGCCGCCCCTCCCCGGCCGCGAGCACGAGCCCGCCGATCACCGGCCCGCCCCCTCGTCGATCCCGGCTTCGAGCAGCCCCGCGAGCTCTTCCAGCGACGCGAGCGAGTTGCCGGCGAGGAACGCATCGACGTGCGGGAGCGCGGCGACCATCCCGCGGGTGAGCGGCTCATACCCGGGGCTCGCCTTGAGCGGATTGAGCCAGACGAGCCGGTGAGCGCAGCGGCCGAGCCTCGCGATCTCGCGCCGGAGCAGCTCCGGATCGCCCCGGTCCCAGCCGTCGGAGAGGATCACGATCACCGCGCCGCGCCCGATCCGCCGGCCATGGACCCGGTTGAGCTCGCCGAGGGCGTCGCCGATCCGGGTTCCGCCCGACCAGTCGGCGACCGCCTCGGTCGCCCGCCGCAGCGCGAGGTCGGGATCGCGGCCCCGGAGCTCCCCCGTCACCCGCGTCAGCCGGGTCCCGAGCGCGAACGCCTCGCACCGGCGCCGAGCCGCGACGCAGGCCTGGGCGTATTGGAGCAGCATCCGCGAGTAGGGCTCCATCGAGCCGGAGACGTCACAGACGAGCACCAGCGGCCGCGGGCGATCGGTCGGCGCCCGCCAGCGGCGCTCGAACGGCTCGCCGGCATGCCGGAGCGACGCGCGCAGGGTCGCGCGGGGGTCGGGCCGGTGCGAGCGTCGCCGCGACGCCCGGGTCCGGCGGCTGAGCCGGCGCGGGCCGCGAGCGGCGATCCGCCGCATGATCGTCCGGGCGATCGCGCGCTCGCGCTCACTGTACTCGGAGAAGTCCTTGTCACGCAGGAGCTCGACCTCCGACCACGCGGCCGGGCGGAGCTCCGCCCCGGGGTCGGGCGCGAACGCCTCGCCGGGAACGGGCATCGCGACTCGCGGCAGGACGGCTGTCGCGACCGGGTCGATCAGCGGCTCGGGCCTGTGGCCGGCGGGCGCCGCCCAGGCCGCGAATGCAGCGTCGAAGAGCGCGAGGTCGGCGCGGCTCGAGCACAGCGTCGCGCGAAGCGCGAGCCTTGCCGCATCCGGCTCCGCCGGGTCGACGGCGGCGAGCGCCCGCTGCGCGGCGATCAGCTCACCGGTGCCGACGCGCGCGCCGCGCGAGCGGAGCTCGGAAACCAGCGCGGCGAGCCTGATCGTCGCCGCCGCGCCACGACTGTGACCTTCTCCTCGGCTGGCGGGGGAGGGGTCACCCTCGGCGCCGGTCTCGCGGCCGGCACGGCCGGCAGGCGCGTCAGACACCCTCGAGCACCCCTTCGGAGCGCACCCGCTCGATGTCCTCGCGGACCTTCAGCGCCACCCCGAGGGTGCGGTCGAGGTCGTCGTCGTCGAGCGCCCCGAGCGCTCGCGCCCAGGCGATCGTCTCGCCGACCCCGGGCGCCTTGTAGAGGTCGCGCCCGCGCAGCCGCTCGACCGCCGCCGCGACCCGCTCGGCGATCGCCGCCGCGACGCCGGGAAGGCGCGCCTCGACGATCTCCGCCTCGCGCTCGCGGGTCGGGTAGTCGATCCAGTGGTAAAGGCACCGCCGCTTGAGCGCGTCGTGGAGCTCACGGGTGCGGTTCGAGGTCACGATCACCGTCGGCCGGGTCCGCGCCTCGATCGTCCCGAGCTCGGGAATCGTGACCTGGAAGTCGGAGAGCAGCTCGAGCAGGAATGCCTCGAACTCGTCGTCGGCACGATCGATCTCGTCGATCAGCAGGACCACGGGCTCGTCGGACTCGATCGCCTCGAGCAGCGGCCGGCGGAGCAGGAACTCGCGCCGGAACAGCTCCTCTTCGGCCACCCCTCCCTCGGCGGCGCGGACGGCGAGGAGCTGGCGCGGATAGTCCCAGTCGTACAGCGCGGAGTGGACGTCGATCCCCTCGTGGCACTGGAGCCGGATCAGGCGCGAGCCGGTGACCCCAGCGAGCGCCTTCGCCGTCTCGGTCTTGCCGACTCCGGCCTCGCCCTCGAGCAGCAGCGGCTCGCCGAGGTCGAGGGCGAGGAAGACCGCAACCGCCAGCGCCTCGTCGGCGAGATAGTGCTGCTTGGCGAGCGCCGCGCGAACGGCGTCCGGACTCGTCAGCGTGGCCTTGGGATCGCTCTCGGGCATCAGTCAAAGACTAGGGGGCAGACCACGAGGTTCCGGGGTTGTGTGTCGCATCGAGACGCGATCGCGAAACCTCGAGGCGGCGATGGCGCGCTTCGCCGAGCGCCAAAGGGGGAACGTCACCCGCCGCCAGCTGCTCGCGGCCGGCTTCACCGCGACGATGATCGGGCGCCGGCTGCGGCGCGGGTCGCTCCACGTCGTCTTCCCCGGCGTCTACCTCGTCGGCCACCGGGTGGAGGCGCCGCTCTCGCGCGAGTGCGCGGCGCTGCTCTATTGCGCGCCCCGTGCGCTGCTTGGATGCTGTACGTCGGCGCGACTCTGGGAGCTGCCGGCACCCGATCCGGGCGTGATCGAGGTGGTCGTGGTCGGCCGCCACCGCAACTCGCGGCCGGAGATCAGGGTTCGCTCGCTCAGCGCGCTGGCGCCCGGCGAGCTGCGGCGGCGGGAGGGACTCCCGCTTGCCTCGCCTGCGCTGACGCTCCTCGACCTCGGCGGCGTAATCGGCGAAGACGCGCTCGATCGTGCGTTGAACGAGGCACGGGTGCGCCGCCTGGTCACCGACGACGAGCTCACGGCCACGCTCTCCGCTCACCCGACGCGCAGGGGACGGCGGGCACTGGCGAGATTGCTGGCAGCCGAGGAGTCCGCGTTCGCGACCGAGTCCGAGGCCGAACGGCGGTGCCTGCGGCTGATGATCGCCCACGGCTTGAAACCCGCCGAGACGCAGGCGCGGATCGCCGGGCACCGAGTCGACTTCCTCTACCGCGCCGAGCGCCTCGTGGTCGAGGTCGACGGCTACCGCTACCACGGCACCCATCGCCGCTTCCTCCAGGACCGCCGCCGCGCGACCGAGCTCATCGCCGCCGGATTTCAGATCTTCCCGCTCACGTGGAGGGACGTGACCGTCGACGGGGACGCGGCGATGGAGCGGCTGCGTCGGGCGCTCGAGCGGCGGCGGCTCGAGCTTTCGCGATCGGATGTCCCTGCGACACTCGATCGCGAAACCTCGTGAGCTACCCCGACGCCGCCTGGGCCAGCGCACGCCGGGTCAGCACACGCGCCAGGTGACGCTTGTAGTCGGGCGTCGCGTTGAGGTCGCCGGGCGGGTCGGTGCCCTCGGCCGCCTGCTCCGCCGCCGCTGCGATCCGCTCGGCGTCGAGCGGCCCGCCGCGAAGCGCCTCCTCGGCGGCGCCCGCGCGCAGCGGGGTCGAGCCCATGTGCGTGAGCCCGATCCGCACGTCCTCGCACGACCCCTCCGTCGCCTTGACCAGCGCGCAGACGCCGACCATCGCCCAGTCCTCCGCCCGGCGGGCGTACTTCTCGTAGCCCCAGCCCCAGCCGTCGAGTGCCGGCAGGTGGACCTCGGTGATCACCTCGTCGGGCTCGAGCGCGGTCGTCAGGTAGTCGCGGAACAGCTCGCCCGCGGCGATCCGCCGTTCACCGCCCGTCCCGCGGGCGGTCACCTCGCCCTCGGCCGCCAACAACACGGCGGGATAGTCCGACGCGGGGTCGCCGTGGGCGAGCGAGCCGCCGATCGTGCCGCGGTTTCGGACCTGCTGGTCGGCGATCAGCGACGCCGCGCGCCCGAGCACGCCGAGGTCCTCGCGCGACTGGAGCTCGGCGTGCCGGGTGCCGCCGCCGATCGCCCAGCCGCCGTTGGCGCGCTCGGCGCCGCGGATCTCGTCGAGGCCGGAGATGTCGACGAGCAGCGACGGAGCGGCGAAACGGAGCTTCATCAGCGGCACCAGCGAATGCCCGCCGGCGATCAGCTTCGCGTCCTCGCCGCCGCCGGCGAGCGCCCGCGCGGCGTCGTCGACCGACTCGGCGCGGTGATAGTCGAACTCGGCGGGGATCACGGCGCACCTCCTTCGTCCGGATGGGTCGGCCCCGAGCCGGCGGCTCCCCCGCCGTGCTCGCCGACGTCCTTTCCCTGCTCGCTCGCCGGCGGGCCGGCGCCGCCTCCCTTCGCCGCCTCGATCGCCTGCCAGACGCGGAGCGGCGTCAGCGGCATGTCGATGTAGTCGACGCCGAGCGGGCGCAGCGCGTCGATCACCGCGTTCAACACCGCCGGGGAGGCGGCGATCGTTCCCGCCTCGCCGACCCCCTTGACGCCGAGCGAGTTGACCGGCGACGGCGTCTCCTGACGGTCGGTCTCGAGGCTCGGCACCTCAGCCGCGGTCGGCAGCGCGTAGTCGACGAACGAGCCGGTGATGAGCTGGCCGTCGTCGTCGTAGACGATCTGCTCGTAGAGCGCCTGGCCGATCCCGTGGACGACGCCGCCGTGGATCTGACCGTCGATCAGCATTGGGTTGATCGCCGGGCCGCAGTCGTCGACCGCGACCCAGTGCTTGACCTCGACCTTGCCCGTCTCGGTGTCGACGTCGACCACGCACGCGTGGGCGCCGAACGGGAAGACGAAGTTCTCGGGGTCGTAGAACGCCGACTCCTCGAGGCCGGGCTCGATCTCCGCCGGCAGCTCCTGGGGCGGGACGTGGGCGGCGAGGGCGATGTCGGCCATCGACATCGACCTGTCGGGTGAGCCCTTGACCCGGTACGAGTCCCCGACCAGCTCGATGTCCTCCGGGGCGGCCTCGAGCATCGCCGCGCAGATCCGCTTCGCCTTGTCCTGGACCCGCTCGGCCGCCCGTGCCACCGCCTCGCCCCCGACCGAGAGCGAGCGCGACCCGTAGGTCCCCCAGCCCCACGGCCCCTGGTTGGTGTCGCCGTGGAGCACCTGGACGTCGTCGGGCGAGATCCCGAGCCGGTCGGCGGCGATCTGGGCGAAGCTCGTGTCGAGCCCCTGGCCGTGCGGCGAGGCACCGGAGTAGACCGTCGCGCTGCCGGTCGGATGGACGCGAACTGCGGCCGACTCGAAGAACGCGGCCTGGAGCCCGACCCCCTGCGGGCCGACCGCGCGCGACGGCGCCAGCCCGCAGACCTCGGTGTAGGTCGAGAACCCGATCCCCCGGTGGACTCTCTGCCCGCGCAGTTCGTCCTGCTCGCGCCGGAAGCCGTCGAGGTCGATCCGCTCGAGCAGCATGTCGAGGGTGCCCTCGTAGTTGCCCGAGTCGTAGATGATCCCGAGCGGCGTCTCGTAGGGGAACTCGTCCGCCGGGATGAAGTTCTTCCGCCGCAGCTCAAGCCGGTCGATCCCGAGCTCGTCGGCGAGCTGGTCCATCCCGACCTCGATGTAGTGGGTCGCTTCGGGACGGCCGGCGCCGCGGATCGCGTCGGTGGCGAACTTGTTCGTGAACACCCCCGTGAAGTGGAGGTGGATGCTCGGGATCTTGTAGCAGCCGCCCATCACCGGGAAGCCGAGCTCGGGGATGAACGGGGTGAGGATCTGCTGGTAGGCCCCGAGGTCGTTGATCATCCGCACCCGCATCCCGGTCAGCGTGCCGTCCGACTTCGCGGCCAGGGTGAGGTAGGCGATCTGGTCGCGCCCATGGTGGTTGTAGGCGAGGTTCTCCGACCGGCTCTCGATCCACTTCACCGGCCGCCCGAGGCGGCGGGCGAGCGCACAGAGCAGCGCCTCGTCGCCGTAGGTGTTGAGCTTCGTCCCGAAGCCGCCGCCGACGTCAGGGGCGACGACCCGGAGCTTGTCCTCCGGCACCCCGAGCATCCCCGAGAGCAGGAAGCGGGTGATGTGCGGGATCTGGGTCGACGAGTAGAGCGTGATCGAGTCGCCGTGCGGCTCGGCCAGCGCCCCCCGCGTCTCGATCGCGCCGCCGGCGGTCCGGTGGTTGACGACGCGCCGCTCGAGCACGACGTCGGCCTCGGCGATCGCCGCGTCGACGTCGCCGCCCGAGAGGTCGAACTCGTGTGTCTTGTTCGTCCCGAACTCATCCCAGACGAGCGGCGAGCCGTCCTCGAGCGCACGCTCGGGGTCGACCACCGCCGGCTTCGGGTCGTACTCGACGATCACCTTCGCGGCCGCGTCGGCGGCGACGTAGCGGTCGGTGGCGACGACCGCGGCGACCGGGTCGCCGACGCACTTGACCTCGCCGCGCTTCAGCGGCCAGTGGTCCGGCGTGTTGATCTCGACCCCGGGGGGCGCCCAGACCATTGGCACACCTCCCTCGAAATCCTCGGCGAGGTCGTCGGCGGTGACGACCGCGACGACGTTCGGGTGCTCGCGCGCCTCGGAGACGTCGATCGAGGTGATCGTCGCGTGCGCCTCGGGCGAGCGGACGATCCCGACGTGGAGCGTCCCCGGCGGGGAGATGTCGTCGATGTAGCGCCCGGTCCCGGTGATCATCCGGGCGTCTTCCTTCCGCCGGATCGCCTGGCCGACGTAGCCGTTCCCGCCCGGGGACTTGGTGGTCGCAGCCTCCATCAGGCCGTCACCCCCTCGCCCTTCGCGCCCTCAGGAACCCCGGCGCCGCCCTTCTCGGCCGCCGCCTGAACCGCCTTGACGATGTTGTGGTAGCCAGTGCAGCGGCAGAGGTTTCCCTCGAGCCCGTGGCGGATCTCGTCCTCGCTCGGGCTCGGATTGCGCTCGAGCAGGTCGGCGGCCGCGATGATCATCCCGGGCGTGCAGTAGCCGCACTGAAGCCCGTGCTGCTCGTGGAACGTCTCCTGGAGCGGGTGGAGATTCCCGTTCGAGCCCATCCCCTCGATCGTCGTCAGCTTCGCCCCGTCGGCCTGGACGGCGAGCACGGTGCAGCTCTTCACCGCCTCGCCGTCGAGGAGCACCGTGCACGCCCCGCAGTTGGAGGTATCGCAGCCGATGTGGGTCCCGGTCAGGCCGAGGACGTCCCGCAGGTAGTGGACGAGCAGCAGCCGCGGCTCGATGTCCGACTGGCGGGCCTCGCCGTTGACCGTCGTCCGCACGCGCACGGTTCCACTCATCGCTCCTCCTCGCGGCTTGCTGTCCTCGGGCGACCGACGATAGGAGCGGAGGCGTTGCATTCCGGTTGCAAGCGAGCGGCGCGCGGGCGACCTCGGATACGCTGTGCGCAGCGAGAGGAGAGAGGTTGAACCGGTCATCCTGGGTGGCGATCGACGCGTCCACGGACCGCCGGCGGTGGTCCCGGGACCTTGCTCGCATCCATCGCCGGGTGATCGCCGGCGATGAGCCACCGCCGACCCTGCGGGCTCCGATCGCCGAGTCGTGGCGGCGCAGCGCCACCGCCGGAGTCGACCCAGAGCAGGGCCTTGCGCCGGTCACCCTGTCGACCGACGAAGCCGAGGAGCGCTGGCGCGCGCACCCCCTGTCGATCGCCGAGACGGTGCTGAGGGAGCTGCTCGCCGACGTCCGCTCGGACGACGGCCAGGTGGTGCTCGCATGCGACGCCGACGGCTCCCTGTTGTGGATCGACGGGGAGCCCGCGGTGCTCGACGCCGCCGACAACATCCACCTCAGGCCGGGCTCGCTCTGGAGCGAGGACGCGGCGGGGACGAACGCGATGGGGACGGCGCTCGCGATCGACCATCCGATCCAGGTCTTCTCGGCCGAGCACTTCACCGAGGCGGCGCACGGCTGGACCTGCAGCGCCGCGCCGGTGCACGACCCGGAGAGCGGCCGGCCGCTCGGGGTGATCGACCTCTCCGGGCCCGCCTCGACCGCCCACCCGCACAGCCTCGCCCTCGTCGAGGCCGCGGCGCGGGTGATCGAGTCCGAGCTCCGCTGGCGCGTCGCCGAGCGCCGCACCCGCGAGATGACTCTGCGACTCGATCGGTCCCCCGGGGCGCGGCCCCGACGCGCCCGCCGCGCGGCGACGGCGACGCGGCCCTTGGTGCTGACCGCGCTCGGGCGCGATCGTGCGCTCGTCGACGCCGGCCGGGGGCCGATCGAGCTCAGCCGCCGCCACAGCGAGATCGCGGCGCTGATGACCCTGCACCCCGAAGGGCTCGACATCGCGCGGCTGGCGCGCGAGCTTTACGGCGAGTACGGCCTGCCGGTGACCGCGCGGGCGGAGATCTCGCGCCTGCGGCGGATCCTCGGGCCGCGGCTGCCCCGCGGCGCCCACCGCCTCGACGGACCGATCGAGGCCGACTTCGTCATCGTCGAGCGAATGGTTGCGGACGGAGACACCGCCGGAGCGCTCGCCGCCTACGCTGGGCCGCTCCTGCCCAGCTCCGGAGTCCCGCTCGTGATCGAGGCGCGCGAGCGGATCGACCTTCGCCTCCGCCAGGCGGCGATCGGGTCCGGAGACGCGGCGATGCTCTCGCGCTGGCTCGAGACCCCGTCGGGCCGCGACGACATCGAGGCGTGCCGGGTGCTGATCGCCGCCCTGGGCGAATCCGACCCGGCGCGCTCGGCCGCCCTCAGCCGCTTGCGGCGGCTCTCGGTCGAGTAGCGACCAGCCGCCCGCGCCGGGCTGCGACAATGGGTCGATGGTCGGCCACGACGATCAAGCGGCGGCCGCCGACGGTCCGCTCCGCGACGCCCACGGCCGGGCGATCACCGATCTGCGCGTCTCGGTCACCGACCGCTGCAACTTTCGCTGCCGCTACTGCATGCCCGCCGAGGGGATGGCGTGGCTCGACCGCTCCCAGATCCTCAGCTTCGAGGAGATCGAGCGCATCGTCGGGCTCCTCGCCGGGCTCGGGATCACCGACGTCCGGCTGACCGGCGGTGAGCCGCTCGCCCGGCGGGAGTTCCCGACCTTGGTCGCGAAGCTTGCCGCGATCGACGGGATCGAGGACCTCTCGGTGACGACCAACGGCTACCTGCTCGAGCGCGACGCGCCGGCCCTCGTTGCCGCCGGGATCAACCGCGTCAATGTCTCGATCGACTCGCTCGCCCGCGATCGCTTCCACGAGATCACCCGCCGCGATGCGCTGCCGCAGGTGCTGCGCGGACTCGAGGCGATCGCCGCCCATCCCGAGGTCCGCCCGGTGAAGGTGAACGCGATCGCGATGCGCGACTTCACCGAGAACGAGGTGCTGCGCTTTTGCGACTTCGCCCGCTCGACCGACTACCAGGTGCGGTTCATCGAGTTCATGCCGCTCGACGCCGACCGCGCCTGGGAGCCGGAGATGGTGCTGACCGGGGCCGAGATCCGGGAGCTGATCGAGCGGCGCCACCCGCTCGAGGAGCTCCCGCGCGAGGCGCACGCGACCGCACGCGTCTACCGCTTCGCCGACGGCAGCGGGGAGATCGGCTTCATCAACCCGGTCTCGGAGCCGTTCTGCGGCGACTGCAACCGGATCCGCCTCACCGCCGAGGGCGAGCTTCGCACCTGCCTGTTCTCGGTCCACGAGACCGACCTGCGCGAGCCGCTGCGGTCGGGGGCGAGCGACAGCGAGATCGAGCGGATCATCCGCGACGCCGTCTGGCGCAAGGAGCTAAAGCACCGCGTCAACGAGCCCGGATTCAGGCCGCCGCCGCGGACGATGAGTGCGATCGGCGGCTAGCTCGCGCGCTAGTGCCGATCGGTACATCGGCTGCCTCCTGGCTTGCTAGGCTGCGGCGCGGCCCGTGCCGGCGGGGCGTGGGCGAGGGAACGGATTCCCGCCACGACGGAGGAGGAGAGAGTGAGTAGGACTCGCGTGTCTGTGGCGATCGCCGTGCCGATCGCACTGCTGGTCGCCGCCTTCGGACCGGTTGCGCCGGCGAGCGCGGCGAAGGTCAAGGTCAAGGCCAAGGTGCTGATCAACAACCAGGGGCAGATCTGGCAGGCACGCGCCGCCCGCGTCTCGCTGCGCTCGAAGCCTGCGACCCGCGCCCGCGCCGTCCTCGTCGCCGGCCGCAACAAAAGGTCGGCGCGGCCGATCGGCGCGGCGAGGAAGCTCCGCCTCAAGGGCAAGGTCCGCCGCGTCGCGCTCAAGGTCAGCGCCGCCGGCCGCAACCGACTCGGCAACTGTGCGAACCAGGTGGTCGGCGTCCAGGTGACCGCGAAGCCGAGGAAGGGCAAGGCGCGCAAGGTGAGGTCGGTGCGCAGGCTCAACCGGACACTCGGCACGTGTAGCGTCGGCTCCGAGAACCCCACCGAGCGGCCGTACTTCGGCGACGCGATCCCGACCCCGAACGCCGACCGCTGCGACCTGCTCGTCACCGCGCACTGCATGGAGCCGTGGCCGAGCGACTTCTTCACGATCTCGAGCAACGAGACCGACACCGGCAGGCGGCTCAACCTCCACCCGCAGTCGACCCCACAGGCGACGGCCGACCCGGCGAACCGCATCGACCCGACGAACTGGAACCGCTCCGACGGCTTCTCGCCGGGGTCGACGATCGTCGTCAAGGTCCCCGAGGTCGAAACCCCGGCCGCGTTCCAGAACACCGGCTTCGTGCCCGTCGACGACCTCGCGCGCTACGACGACCCGAATCAGCCGGTGGTGCTGATCGACGCCGAGACCGGCGAGCGCCAGCTGATCTGGGCCGAGCTCGACTCGCGCCCCTTCGACCCCGCGCCCGGGGCGACCCAGGGCACGGTCGAGGACGTCAACCTGCTGATCCACCCGGCGCAGAACCTCGAGGAGGGCAAGCGCTACATCGTCGCCCTGCGCAACCTCCGCGACGCCGAGAACCGGCCGGTCCAGCCGCCGATCGCGTTCCGCGCCTACCGCGACCGGCTGATCACCGGGCAGAGCCCGGTCGAGGGCCGTCGCACCCCCATGGAACAGGTCTTCTCCGAGCTCCAGGACGCCGGGATCCCGCGAGGGAGCCTGTACCTCGCCTGGGACTTCACCGTCGCCAGCGAGGACGGGATCTCCCGCTGGATGCTCGACATGCGCGACCACGCGCTCGGCGAGGTGCTCGGCGATCCCGAGCTCGCCAATGGCGACGTCGAGGACGGCGAGGCGCCCAGCTTCACGGTCACCAACGTCAACACCGACCCGACGAACCCGAACTTCCTCCGGATCGTCGACGGGACGCTGACCGGGATCCCCTGCTACCTCGAGCACGCCACGAACCCCGACGAGTGCGCGCCGGGGGCGCAGCTCGCCTTCGACGGCCCGGACGCGCTCGACCCCGACCTCAGCGGGGCCGAGACGAACACGACGAGCATGCCGTACCGCTGCGTGATCGCGTCCAGCGTCACCGACGGAAACGACGTCACTCCGTCGCGCGCGGGCCTGTTCGGCCACGGGCTGCTCGGCAGCTACACCGCGGTCAGCTCCAACAACGAAGTCGCCCCGCTGATGGGCGAGACGAACGTGTCGTTCTGCGCCGTGAGCTGGGCCGGGTTCTCGAGCGACGACCTCGGCAACGTGCTGTCGATCCTCGGCAACATGTCGAACTTCCCGCGGCTCCCCGACCGAGTCCAGCAGGGGTACATCAACTTCATGTTCCTCGGCCGGGCGATGCTCCACTCCGAGGGCTTCAACTCGCACCCGGCGTTCCAGGTCGACCCAAGCGATCCCGACGACGCCGAGAACGGCGGCGATCCGGTGTTCGCGCCTGACGACCTCGTCTTCGAGGGGATCAGCCAGGGCGCGGTGCTCGGCGGCGGGCTGACCGCGGTCTCGCCGGACATCAGCCACTCGGTGCTGAACGTCGGCGGAATGCGCTACTCGCTGCTCCTGCCGCGCAGTATCCACTGGGTCGACACGACCGACCCGGGCCAGCAGTACGAGGAGTTCCTCGGCAACCGCGACCTGTTCGAGGGGCCGCTGCTGCTGTCGTTCATCCAGACGCTCTGGGATCGCGGCGAGACCGCCGGCTACGCGGCGCACCTGACCAGCGATCCGTATCCCGACACGCCGACCTCGGATGTCCTGCTCCAGGTCGCGTTCGGCGACTTCCAGGTCTCGAACCTCGCCGCCGAGGTCCAGGCACGGACGATGGGGATGAACGTCTACGAGCCGGCGCTCGACCCCGGGCGCCACTGGGAGGACGAGCCGTTCCTCGGGATCCCGCCGATCACCGACTTCCCGCACCCGGACTCCGCCCTCGTCTACTTCGACGGCGGGCCGCTCGGGTTCACCGGGACGGTCGGCAATGGGACGAAGCCGCCGCCGACCACGAACACCGCGCCCCGAGGGAGCCTCGGCTTCGGGTCGGATCCCCACGGCTATCCCCGTCGCGCGCCCGGCGCGCTCGAGCAGATCGCCGACTTCTTCGACGGCGGGTTCGGACCCTGCACCGACGGGATCGACCTGTCGACCCCGCTCCCCTGCTACGCGAACGGCTGGACCGGGCCATAAACCCACCGCCGCCTCCTCCGCTCCCGCCAGGTGTGCTCGGCGGCGGCGTTGCGCCGCCAGAGCGGCGTGTCAGGCGCCGAAGGCGCCGCAGCTGTCTCAAGATGTGCGCGGCGTAGCCGCGCACCAGGTGTCTCAGGGCGGGAGCGGAGGAGGCGGCGGCCAGGTGGTGCTCGCCTATGCAATGCTTGGGTAGATGGCCGAGCGGGTGACCTTGGGCGAGGCGGCGCGGATGATCGGGGTGAGCGCCGACACCTTGCGGCGCTGGGACCGGGCCGGCAAGCTGCGCACGACGCGCGACGAGCGCAACCGCCGCCTGGTCTCGCTCGCCGAGGTCCGCCGACTCGGCGGGGCGCCCGAGCGCCACCGCGCCGGCGACGAGCTGTCGGCGCGCAACCGCTTCCCCGGCATCGTCCGCTCGGTTGAGGTCGATGGCGTCCTCGGCCTGGTCGAGATCGAGGCCGGCCCGCACCGGATCACGGCGGCGATCACCCGCGACGCGATCGAGGAGCTCGGCCTCGAGCCCGGCGTCGAGGCGACCGCGCTCGTCAAGGCGACCTCGGTGATGGTGATCCGGGGCGACGCGCAGGGATGAGCCGCATCGACCGCACCCGCCCGACGCCGACGGCCGGCGCCGCCCGGGTGCGGTTCGACCGCCACGAGCTCGCCGGGGGCCTCGGCGACGCAGGGCTGCTGATCCCGCTCGCGGTCGCGATGGTGACCCTGAACGGGATCAGCGCGACGGCCGCGTTCGGGCTCGTCGGGCTCGCCTACGCCGGCACCGCGCTCTACTTCCGCGTCCCGGTGCCGGTCCAGCCGCTGAAGGCGTTCGCCGCCGCCGCGATCGCCCTCGACCTCGGCCCGGAGACGATCGCCGCCGGGGCGCTGTTGATGGCGGCCGCGATGGCGATCCTCGCCGCCACCGGGCTCGCGACCTGGCTCGCCGAGCGGTTCCCGCTGATCCTCGTCCGCGGGATCCAGGCATCGGTGGCGCTGCTCCTCGCCAAGGCGGCGGTCGAGCTCGCCGAGCGCGGGAACTGGGACGGGCTGCCGCCGGTAGCGCCCGAGGTCGGCCTCCTCACCGCCGTCGCCGCGTGCGCCGTGCTGCTCGTCTCCCGCCGCTCGCAGGCGCTGCCGGGAAGCCTGCTCGTCCTCGGCGGCGGCATCGTCGCCGGTCTCGCGGTCGCGGGGATCCCGTCGGGCATCGACCTCGGGCCGGGGCCGGTGGCCGTGTCGGTCCCCGACCTCGACACGTTCGGCGTCGCGCTGACGTCGCTGGTCATCGCCCAGCTACCGCTCACCTTCGGCAACTCGATCGTCGCCACCGCCGACGCCGAGCAAAGCTACTTCGGCGACCGCGCCCGCCGGGTGCGGCCGAGCCGGCTCGCGGCGTCGATCGGCGCCTGCAACCTGACCGCGGGGCTCACCGGCGGACTGCCGCTCTGCCACGGCGCCGGCGGCGTGACCGCCCACTACAAGCTCGGCGCCCGGACGGCGGGGGCGACGCTGTCGGCGGGGGCGATCTTCCTCGCGCTCGCGCTCGCGGTCGGCGACTCGCTCCCGGCGCTGCTGCTCGTGCTGATGCCCGGCGCGCTCGCCGGGATGCTGCTGTTCGTGGCGATCCAGCACGCTCTGCTCGCCGCGAGCCTCGACCGCCTCGGCGACCGCCTGATCACCGCCGGGGTCGCCGCGGTCACGCTCGCGAGCGGCAACCTGGCGGTCGGCTTCGCCGCCGGCGCGGCGGCGCTCGGGATCCGGGCCGCGCTCGGAGCCCGGCGGCGGTCGAGGGCAACGTTCGGTACCTCTGTGGTAGTCAACGTTCCCTTCGACCAGAGGCGAAAGGAGGCGGTGAGAGATGAAGGCGGATGAGTGGCTGGCGAGGTTCGCGGCGGAGATCGGCGCCGAGGCCCCGAGCGAGGACGAGATCGGCGAGCTGCTCGAGCTCGCCGCCACCGCCGCTCACTCGTCGGAGCGGATCACGGCCCCGATCGCCTGCTACATGGCCGGGCGCGACGGCCGGTCGCTCGCCGAGCTGCGGGAAGCCGCCGACCGGGTGAGCGGCGAGTAGGGCGTCACCGGGGGCGGAGCTCGGTGAACACGGCGCTCGGCTCCTCGCGGTCGGGCGCCTGCTCGTCGGCGATCACGTGGGCGACGGCGTTGATCAGCGCGAGGTGGGTGAACGCCTGCGGGAAGTTGCCGAGGTGGGTCGCCGTCCGCGGCTCGATCTCCTCGGCGTAGAGGCCCAACGGGCCGGCGAAGTTGAGCAGTCGCTCGCAGAGGTGGCGCGCCTGCCGGCGCTCGCCGATCTCCGACAGCGCCGAGACGAGCCAGAACGAGCAGATCGTGAACGTCCCCTCGGCGCCGTGAAGGCCGTCGTCGGTCTCCTCGACCCGGTAGCGGAGCACGAGCCCGCCCTCGGTCAGCTCCTCGGCGATCGCGAGAACCGTCGCCCGCAGGCGCTCGTCATCCGGGGGGAGGAAGCGGACCAGCGGCGCGAGCAGGACCGAGGCGTCGAGCGCGTCGGTGTCGTAGTGCTGGCGCAGGACGCCGCGCTCGGAGACGCCGTGCTCGAGGATGTCGGCGCGGATCTCGTCCGCGGTCGCCGCCCACCGCTCGGCGAGCTCGCGCTCGTCGCGCCAGGCGGCGAGCCGAGCGCCGCGGTCGAGCGCCACCCAGCACATCAGCTTCGACGAGACGTAGTGCTTCGGCTCCCCGCGCGCCTCCCAGATCCCCTGGTCGGGCTCGCGCCAGACCTCCTCCGCGCCACCGACCGCGGCGGTGACCATCGGCCAGATCAGCTCCGGCACCCGCTCGTGCGCCTTGAGGTGGATGTAGACAGCGTCGAGCAGGGCGCCGTAGACGTCGTTCTGGCGCTGGGTGTGGGCCGCGTTGCCGATCCTCACCGGCGCCGAGTCCTCGTAGCCCGAGAGATGGTCGAGGGTGCTCTCCGGTAGATGGTGCTCGCCGCCGATCCCGTACATGATCTGGAGCCTCTCCGGCCGGCACGTGGTGGCGACGAAGGCCATGAAGTCGAGCGCCTCGGCGTCGAGGCCGAGCACGTGCAGGCCCCAGAGGGTGAAGCTGGCGTCGCGGATCCAGGTGTAGCGGTAGTCCCAGTTGCGCTCCCCGCCCGGCGTCTCGGGCAGCGACGTCGTCGCCGCCGCTACCGTCGCCCCGGTCGGGGCGAAGGTGAGCCCCTTGAGCGTCAGCGCCGAGCGCTGGAGGTGGATCCGCCACGGGTGGTCCGGGAAGCTGCCCCGCTCGAGCCACTCGCGCCAGTACTCCTCGGTCGCGTCGAGCTTCGCCTTCGCCGCGTCGAACCCCGAGGGCGGCTCGCCCTCACCCCAGGCGAGCGCGCACACGCTGCTCTCCCCCTCGCGCAGCGTGTGTCGGGCGACGAGCCGGTTCGCCTCCAGCCCCATGTTGAGGTCGCTCGCCAGCCGCAGCCGCAGCTCGCCCGCGCGGGCCTCGGCGAGGTGGCGATCCGCCGCCAGCGACCACTCGGGGCGATCGCTGCCGTAATCGGCGATCAGGTTGACGACGAGCCGGAGGTCGACCTCCCCCTGGACGCACTCGGCTGTGCGGACGAGCATGTGCTCGGCGTCGCTGTCGGTGGGGCTGCGCACGTGGGGGTCGCCCGGCTCCTCGCGCCACGGGCCGATCACCAGCGCCTCGCGGACGACGAGCCAGCCGCGGCCGGTCGACCACGTCGTCTCGTGCACGTTCGTCCCCGGGACGTAGCGGCGGGCGACCGGCACCCGACTGGGGGGCGCGAAGCGCCAGAACCCGGCGTCGCGGTCGAGGATCGCGCCGAACACGCTCGGCGAGTCGAACCGCGGCAGGCAAATCCACTCGACCGACCCCTCGGGTGCGACGAGCGCCGCTGTATGGCAGTCCGAGAGGAAGCCGTAGTCGGCGATCCGCGGGAAGCCGCCGACCGGCCCGCCGGGCGCCGGGGCGGCGCCCTCGTCGCTCCGGTCGAGCTCGATCGCCACGGACGGCAGCCTAAGGGAGCCGCGGCGCCTGCGCCGGATCCGCTCAGCCGAGCTGCGGGTCGGGGAGCTCCGCGGGCGGCGGCTCGGGGTCGATCGCCGGCCGCGCGGCGACGCCGGCGGCGAAGCCGGTGCCGACGTCCTCCACCCACCGTTCCTCGACCGCGAGCTCGGCGCCCGCGAGCGCCGTTTCGAGCTCGGCCGTGAACCGCTGCGCATCGGCGGCCCCGGTCCACCCCGGCCCCTGGCTGAACAGGAACAGCCGGCCGCCGGGCGCGAGGCGGCCCCGGACCGCGACGAGCGCGGGTCCGGGCCGGTGGAGCGCCGCGACGTGGACGGCGAACGCCTTGTCGTAGATCTCGTCGCCGAGGTCGGCGGATTCGATCGACGCGGCGACGAAGCGAGCCTTCGCCGCGTGCTCGCGGTTGCGGCTCTCGGCCCTCGCGATCATCTCCGGAGATCGATCGACGGCGGTGATCCGCCCCCCGTCGAGGCGCTCGCAGACGAGCGACACCGCGACCCCGTGCCCGCATCCGACCTCGAGGATGCGATCCTCGGGCTCGACGGCGAGCGTCTCGACCGCCCACTCGAGGCGACGCGAGGGCCCGGCCGCCATCTAGACCACCCGCCCGGAGCCCGAGTAGACGTTGACCTGGCCCCCGCGGGCGAAGCCGCACAGCGTCATCCCCCGCCCGGCCGCGAGCTCGATCGCGAGCGAGGTCGGGGCCCCGACCCCGACCAGGATCGGAGCACCCGCGACCGCGGCCTTCAGGACGAGCTCGAACGCGAGCCGGCCGCTGACGCAGATGATCGAGTCGCGAAGCGGGACCAGCCGGTCGAGGAGCGCGCGGCCGACCACCTTGTCGAGCGCGTTGTGGCGCGCGACGTCCTCGCGGGCGAGGCGCGGTCCGCCCGACGCATCGAAGAGGCCGGTGGCGTGGAGCCCGCCGCTGCGCTCGAAGGCCGGCTGCGCGAGCCGGTCGGGAAGCGTCGCCAGCACGTTGCGGGCGACCTCGGGCCCCGGCCCGAGCGGAGCGGCGTGGACGGCTACCTCGTCGATCGCGCCCTTGCCGCAGACCACGCACGAGGACGTGGTGTAGAACCGCCTGCGACTCGGGTCGCGCAGTTGCGGGCCGGTGACCTCGACGGCGTTCGCGGCGAGGTCCTCGGGCGCGCTCGCCGGCCGCGGCCCGTCGATCAGCCCTTCGCCGTAATGGAACCCGAGCGCGAGTTCCTCGTCGCGGCCTGGCGTGCGCATCGTCACCGCCACCGGCTCGCCGTCGACCCGGATCTCGAGCGGCTCCTCGACCGCGACCTGATCGGCGACGCAGTCGCGGCTGACCCTCGCCAGCATCCACGGATCGCCGGGTGTCCTGGGCGCGGGTCGGTCACGCGGTCAGGGGCGCTCGGTTGCCTTGCGCCCTGAATCACCCTTCCTTCGAGGTGGCTCCGCGCTCCGCGCTCCGCGACTGATCCGGGCGGTTGCCGAGCTCGGTCAGCAGAGCGGTGAGCTGCGCCAGCTGAGCCGTGCTCGCCTCGGCGAGGATCACGTCCCGGTGGCGCTCGATCCTTTCGGCGAGACGACCATGAAGGGCCTGGCCCCGCCGGCTAATGTGCACGAGGACGCGCCGGCGGTCGGCGGGATCGGCCTTCCGGTAGGCGAGGTTCTCGGCCACCATCCGATCGATCAGGCGGGTGAGAGAAGGCGGCGGCAACAGCGCAGACTCCCCGATTTCCGACATCGAATGGGTAGCGCCGTCTGCGAGGAGAACCAGGGTGCGCCACTGCTCGACGCTGCACCCCTCGCCCTCCAAGACCCGACCGAGCTGACGGATGACGCCGCGCTCGGCCTGGCTCAACAACTGAGCTAAGCGCTGCAACTCGCCAGCAGGCGGGCGTTTCCGCCGGATCTGGTTCACAGCGCCCCCATTTAAGCAGTAGGATTTGGTCAGGCGTTTCATGTCTGCCGCTAGGCGGCTCATCACAGGCGAGCTGCAAGGCCAGCGTCGGGGGGTTGACCCGACGGTCGATGTGTTGCTCGTCATCCCGCTTCACGGCTCCGCGGGAATATTTGGCCCATCATGTGAGCTGTGTGCGCAGCTCGCGGTCGAGGAGCTGAATGCGCACGAGGGCCTCCTCGGCCGCGAGCTCCGACTATCGGTGGTGGACGGCTCAGGGCCGCCGCAGCGAGTCGCCGACGAGGTGGGCGCAATCGTCGGTGCCGGACTCGTCGACGCCGTTGTCGGGTGGCACATCTCTGCAGTTCGCCAGGCGGTGGCGCCGCGCATCGCGGGCCGCGTTCCGTACGTCTACACCGCGCTGTATGAGGGCGGGGAGCGGACGCCGGGAGTCTTCCTCACCGGAGAGACCCCGGCTAGTCAGCTGCTGCCCGCGATGCGGTGGCTCCGCCTCGAACACGGCGTTCGCAAGTGGTGCATCGTCGGCGACGACTACATATGGCCGCGGGGCACGGCCAAGGCGGCCCGCGCCTACGCGGGGCTTTGCGACGGCGAGATCTCGGAGGAGATCTTCGTTCCACTCGGAACCACGGACTTTGGGGACGTTCTCATACGCGTGGAACGCTGCCGGGCGGACGCGGTACTGCTGCTCCTCGTCGGCGAGGACGCAGTCCACTTCAATCGCGCTTTCGCGCGGGCGGGTCTGCATGACCGCTGCCGCCGCTTGAGCACGCTGATGGAAGAGAACATGCTGCTCGCGAGCGGAGCCGGCACCACCCGTGGCCTCTGCGCCACCGCGGCTTACTTCGAAGCACTCGCGACGCCGGAGAGCCTCGACTTCGGGGGGCGGTACACGCAGCGATTTGGCCCCGATGCGCCAACGCTGAACAGCCTTGGGGAGTCGTGTTACGAGGGAATAGCCATGCTCAGTGCCCTCGCTCGGCAGGCCGGCGGCCTCGATGTCGACGGCATGAGTGCGGTTGCGGACTCGGTTTCGTACGCCAGCCCACGTGGAGAGTTGCCGATCCGCGACCGCCACGTCGACCAGCGGGTCTACCTCGCGGAGGCAAGCGGGCTGGAATTCAACGTCATCTCTCAGCTCGGCTAGGGTCCGAACCGAACGGGCCGCCTTGGCGAACCAGACCTCAACTACTTCCAGACGGAACTAATTTCCGATACACTCTAGTCGTGACCGGGGCGCGCTGGCGCGCTGCGGCGTACTGTGACGGTAGAAGGGATGCTGTGGCTGATGGAGTCCAGAGTCTCGGCAGGGACCAGCGGGGCGGCTCAGGCATCCAGCATGGCCTCGGGAGCCGGTCAGGTGTCAAGCTCGACGCGGCAACTCCGGACGCGCACAAGCGTGCAGAGGTCAGGAGCACGACCACAGCCGCCTACTGGCCATGCCTGCTCACGTCGGTCAGGGGCAAGCCGACCGACGCGGCCCTGTCGCAGATAAGGCGCGCCGCCCGCCGCCAAGACCCGCGGAACGTGCTGGTCTCCGTGGAGGAAGATGACGCGCAGCAGGTGCTGTTCCTCGCGGCGGACCCGCTCGAGGGTCCACATCGCAGACACCTCCACGATCTGGTTTCGGCGGTCGTCGACGCGGTCAAGAACGGACGACCCGGGGTGGAGATCCAGGTCGTCATCGGCGATCGAGTCGAACCCGGGGCGCCGATCGCCCTCGTCGCGGCCCGCGTCCGCCGTCTCGGGCGCTACACGGCTCCGCACGGCGGAGACCCCGTGACCTGGGCAAGGCGTGATTCACTTGCCCGCCTGCTAGACCCGCTCGACCGGAGGGACGTGTCGGCGTTCGTCCACGGCCAGCTGGCACGCGTTCAGGCCTACGACCAAGAGCACGGGACTGACCTGCAGCACGTCCTCGAGCTGGCCCTCGACCACGAGAGTCGCAACGATGCATCGCGCGCCGCGTTCATGCACCGCAACACCTTCCGCCGGCAACTCGACAGGGCGCTCGAGCTCATCGACGTGGACCTCGACTCTCCCGAGCAGCGGCTGGCGCTGCACCTCGCCCTGAAAGTGCGGGCCCTCGTCGATCAGGTGCCTCGAGGGACACGATAAGGAGCTCGAGAAATGGAATCAGGGCAGCCCTCGTCGCAGGCCTCCGAAGCGCAGATCGCCGTCCACTGGCGCGAGGAGGAGTACTACCAGCCGCCCGCCAGCTTCGTCGCTCAAGCGAACGCGGCCGACCCGGCCATCTTCGAGCGATTCAGCGAAGAGCATTTCCCTGAGTGCTTTCGCGAGTACGCGGACCTACTCAGCTGGGACGCGGAGTGGCAGACGATGCTCGACGCCAACAACCCGCCGTTCTGGAAGTGGTTCGTAGGTGGTCGACTGAACGCGTCCTACAACTGCGTCGATCGCCACCTCGCCACGAGCCCCGACAAGGCGGCGTTCGTCTGGGTACCGGAGCCGGAGCAGGAGGTCGTCCAGACGATCACGTATCGCGAGCTTCACGACCGCGTGAACGAGTTCGCCGCGCTCCTCCAAGGCTTCTGCGGCGTCAAGGCGGGCGACCGCGTGACCTTCCACCTGCCGATGGTTCCGGAGCTGCCGGTTTCGATGTTCGCCTGCGCCCGCCTCGGCGCGATCCACTCCGAGGTCTTCGGCGGGTTCAGCGGCGCTGCCTGCGGCGATCGGCTGGCCGACTCCGAAAGCCGGCTCCTGGTGACGATCGACGGCTACTACCGCAACGGCGAGCTGATCGACCACAAGGCGAAGGCGGATGAGGCCGTGGCTGCCGCCCGCGAGTTCGGCCACGAGGTGGAAAGGGTGCTGGTCTGTCGGCGTAACCCCGGCGAGTACCTGTCGGAGACCCCGATGCTCGAGGGGCGCGACTACTTCGTCGACGAAGTCCTGGAGGAGTACCGCGGCGCCCGAATCCAGCCGGCGTCGATGCCGGCGGAGGCGCCACTGTTCCTCATGTACACGAGCGGCACCACCGGGCGGCCCAAGGGGTGCCAGCACAGCACCGGCGGGTATCTCGCCTACGTCGCCGGCACGTCGAAGTACTACCAGGACATCCATCCCGACGACATCTACTGGTGCTTCGCGGACATCGGCTGGATCACGGGACACTCGTACATCGTCTACGGCCCGCTGGCGCTGCGAACGACGAGCGTGATCTACGAGGGCGCCCCTACCTACCCGGATGCCGGCCGTCCATGGCGGATCGCTCAGGAGCTCGGGGTCAACATCTTCCACACCGCGCCGACCACTATCCGCATGCTGCGCAAGCTCGGCCCGGACGAGCCGAACAAGTACGACTACCGCTTCAAGCACATGACGACGGTGGGCGAGCCGATCGAGCCGGACGTCTGGCGCTGGTACCACTCCGTCGTCGGGAAGGGAGAGGCGGTGATCGTCGACACCTGGTGGCAGACCGAGACCGGCGGCTTCCTGGGCAGCACCCTTCCCGCCCTCCAGCCGATGAAGCCCGGGAGTTGCGGCCCGGGGGTGCTTGGCATCTACCCGATGATCTACGACGACGACGGCAACGAAATCGACGCCGGCAGCGGCCGCGCAGGCAACATCTGCATCCGCAACCCCTGGCCGGGGATCTTCCAGACGATCTGGGGACAGCCGGAGCGCTTCGTGGATACGTACTACCGGAGGTACTGCCACAACCCCGAGAGCAAGGACTGGCGCGACTGGCCGTACCTGGCCGGTGACGGCGCCGTCGAGGCGGCCGACGGCTACTTCCGGATTCTGGGCCGCATCGACGATGTCATCAACGTCGCCGGCCACCGCTTGGGGACCAAGGAGCTCGAGTCGGCGAGCATCACCGTGGACGAGGTCGTGGAGGCCGCCGCGGTCCCGGTGATCGACGAGGTTCGCGGACGGGCGGTGGAGATGTACGTCTCGGTGAGACCGGGCGTGTCGCCGAGCGAGGAGATCGAAGACAAGGTGAGGAGGGCGATCGAGCGTGAGATCGGCAAGGTCGCCCGCCCGAAGAACATCTGGATCGTCGCGGACATGCCGAAGACCCGCTCGGGAAAGATCATGCGCCGGGTCATCGCTTCGATCTCGAACTTCGCGGATGTCGGAGACGTGACCACGCTGGCGAACCCAGAGACCGTGGACGAGATCCAGCGCCACGTGCGGAGCGAGAAGGTGGCCCGCAGGGAGGTCCCGCGGGAGCTGACGCCGCAGGAGGTGGAGGAGATCCAGACGTTCGGTCAGGCGGAGTGAGAACCAGTCCGAACGCGCTCCATGCGGCCGCGGGTGGGTTTCAGGGTGAGGCCCCTACTCCCGCCGCGGGATATCGGCCAACCTCAGCCCCCCGTGGACCCGCTCCCCTCGGCGTTCCCGGTAGGCAGGCACCAGAAGCGAGGTCACGATCCCGTGGCGCGCGGTCAGATCGTCGAGGATCGGCCAGACCTCGGCGACCTTGGCGGGCCGGTCGATGTAGGTCGTATAGGTCGGTGCGTGGCTTGCCAGCCGCGCGAACCTGTCGCCGTGCGGGGGCTCGTCGCCCGAGAAGCCCCAGTGGCCGAGGAGCGTGGTCATGCCAGCCGCGCCCGCCTCGCGCAACCGCCGGGTGAGCTCGGTGTATAGCGCGCGGCCGTTCACCTGTGCCGATCGGCGGGTGTAGACGCGGATCGTCTGCCAGATGCTCAATCCGCGCCGGTCGCGGCCGGTGGTGGCCGGCGGCTCCTCGAGCAGCTCGCCGTCGTGCTTGAGCTGCGAAA
>DATHVI010000126.1:0-44654 GCA_035461385.1 Solirubrobacterales bacterium | reverse complement strand
CCGGTCAGGTCGAGACCGGCTCCTCGCCGGTCCGCGGGCGGAGCCGGACCGGCGCGCTCTGAAGCGCCCGCATCCGCATGTCCGACCAGGTGACGCCCTCGCGAACGAGCGCGGGGACGCCGAGGGCGACGGCGGTCGCGAACTCGACCGCCTGCAGGATCACCCCGTAGGCGAGGGCGTTCGCGGCGCCGACCCCGAACCCGGCGGTGAGGACCGTGATCGTCGCGAGCTGGAAGATGCCGATGTTCGACGGGGTCGCGGGGACGACCGCGGTGACGTTGACCGCGAACAGGACCGCCGCGGCGGCGGCGATGCCGGCCTGCGAATCGAGTCCGAGCGCGGTGAACAGCGCCAGGCAGGCGAGCAGCTGGAGCCCCCAGGCGCCGAGCTGGGCGGCGGCGGCGACCGGCCCGCGCCGCGGGTCACGGAAGACCCGCAAGCCGCTTCGCACCTTGACGAGCGCGTCACGCACCGCGCCGACGATCCGGGCGAGCCGGCCCGACCCGTTGCGGCGCAGCAGGTAGGGGGCGCCGAGGACGGTCAGCAGCAGGGCGAGCGGCGTCAGGCTGGCGAGGAACAGGGCCTGTGAGCCGGCGTGGAAGAGGTCGGTCGAGGCGAGGACGATCCCGCCGAGGATCCCGAGCGCGAGCACGTTCAGGGTCGTCTGCGAGACGAGGGTGCCGAGCAGCACCGGGAACGTCTCGCGCATCCAGCCGGTCCGGCGGGCGAGCACCATCGCCCGCGCCGGCTCGCCGAGCCGGGCCGGCAGCGTCGCCGACATCAGCACCCCGATCATCGTCGCCGAGGTCACGTCGCGGCGCCGAAGCGGGCGGCGCGGCAGCGCCGAGCGGGCGATCTGGAACCAGGAGACGGCCCGCAGCAGCAGCGAGCTCATCATCAAGCCGGTGGCGACGAGCACCCACGAGAGGTCAGACCCGACGATGCTGTTGACCACCCGGTCGAGGCCGATCCGGTTGGCCGCGAGCGCGGCCAGCCCGAGCCCGAGCGCCGCCGCGAGTCCGAGCCCGGCGCGGCGCGCGATCCGGGCACTGCCCGACCGCGCGCCCGGGGGCGCGGGATCGAGCGATGGGAGCCTGCGAGCCGGTCGCGGCGGTCCGCCGTCGGCGGGCACGAGGCCGGCACGGCGCGCGAGCCGCTCCGCCGAGCTTGCGGCGCTCGGCCGGTACCGGGCCTGCTGATAGACGTCCTCGACTCGCTCGGCGATCCGAGGCCAGGCATAGCGCTTCGCGCTCTCCCGGGCGGCCCGGCCCATCGCGATCCGGCGCTCGGGCTCGTGGTGGAGCGCCTGCAGCTCCTCGGCCAGCGCCTGCGGGTCGGCCGCGGGCACGAGCACGCCGTCGACCCGATCGGTGACAACCCCCGCGTAGCCGGCGATGTTCGACGCGACCACCGGGGTCCCGGCGGCGAACGCTTCGGTCAGGATCATCCCGAAGCTCTCACCCGAGAGCGACGGCGCGGAGAGCACGTCGGCGGCGTGGAGCTCGCGCCAGAGCCGCTCGCGATCGACCCGCCCGAGGGCGTCGATCCGGGCCTCCGAGCCGGGGTCGGCGAGGTAGCGGCGGACCTCGTCGGGCTCGGGCCCGACGAGGTGAAGCCGAGCCGGGACGTGCTCGATCAGCGCCTCGAACGCCTGCAGCAGCACCGGCATCCCCTTTCGCTCCTCGGGCCGGCCGACGAACAGCACCCGCAGCTCCCCGGACTCCGGCTTCGGCTCTTGCGGGGCGGCGCCGACGTCGACGCCGTTCGGGATCACCTCGTACTCGCCGCCGAACCAGCGCCTGCCGGTCCACGCGGCTGCCTCCGAGACCGCGATCCGACGGCGCAGCTGGTTCAGCTTCCGCCGGGCGCCGAGCAGGTTCGCGATCTGGTTCGGCACCGGCTTGGTCGAGTAGGCGTGAAAGGTTCCGACCACCGGCGCATCGGGGAACGAGCATGCGTCCCAGGACAGGAACGGAGCCGGCGGCTCGTGGACATGGACGACGTCGGGACCGAAGGCGCGCAGCTCGCGGCGCATCGCGGTCACCCCGCCGGGGAAGACCCCGAGGTTCGAGACGGCGCCGTTCGCGCCGATGCCGACCGTCCGCCCGAGCGGCACGACGTAGTCCGGCCGGCGGCGCGGCTGGGCGGGTGACCGGTGGAGGATCGCCGCCGCCGTCCGGTCCGGGTCGTCCCACGGCGCGAGCACGCGGAGCTCATGCCCGCGGGCGAGCAGCTCGTCGGCGAGCGCCTCGACGTGACGGTTCACGCCCCCCGGATAGGTCCACGAATAGGGCGTGACGATCGCGATCCTCACCTGCGGGATGGTAGAGGTCCCTCGACACCGTCCCGCTACGGATACCCGTACGCGGCGTGGACGCGGGCGTGCGTCAGCGGTCGAGAGCTGGAGCGGGCGCGGCATCGGGGCTCTGTGGTCGAGTACCCCAGAAGAACCCCGCGCATGCGGAGAGGTAGATCGTTCCGATCACCAGTAGGACAGATCCCGAGTCGTTGGCGACGCTGCCGACGAGGATCGCGGCGAAGCCTCCGAGGAAGCCCGCCCGCGCCGCGTTGCGGTCCCCGAACCAGGAGAGGATGGAGGCGCGGTGCACGAGGCCGACGATCAGCAGCACGACCGTCGCCCCGAAGAGCTGTGGCCAGACCGGACTGGTGAAGGTGTTGACCATCAGCCGGATCCGGCGCTCGAACGCCTCCAGCAGCTCGGTCGTCTCCTCGGCGCCGAGGATCGTCCGGGTGAGGTGGGCGTTCCCGGTCGCGAGATCGACCGCCCCCAATGCGAGCAGGCCGGCGGCGATCGCCGCGACGACGATCACGACAACCCCGCGGCCCGGGACCCCGAGCACCAGCGCCCCCGCCGTCGCGGCGCCGGTGGCGAGCATGATCGCGGTGCCGACGCTGGCGCCGAAGCTCCCGGGAGAGTAGGCGAGCCCGAGCAGCACCGCGACCGCGACGAACCACGCCGCGGCACCGCGCGGTGAGACGTCGCGGGTTGCGAGCCAGGCGCCGGCTCCGATCATCGCGAGCGGGACGAGCGTCGCCGCGTGCTCGTTGCCGATCCCGAAGAACCGCACCCCGCCGCTCGGGTTCGGGCCGAGGACCGAGAGCGCGATCAGCGGCGAGCCGGCGACGGCGTCGATCGCGTGCGATACGACGGCGACGGCGCACGCGAGGGCCAGCCCCCGGTAGCCGGGTAGGAGCGCAGAAGTCGCCGCGCCGAGGGCCACCGCGCCGATCCCGACGATCAGGACCGCGGCGAGCGTCCCGGCGTCGATCGCCGCGACGACGAGCAGCAGGGTCGGCCCCCAGGCGGTCGCCAGTGCGATCACGGGCAGTGTGATCCGGGCGCTGCGCTCGCCGCGCAGGGTCGCGCCGAGGCCGGCGATCGCAAGCCAGATCAGCAGCGGCACGAGCACCACCAGCTCACGGTTCGGCCGCGAGACGAGACGTTCCTGGTACGACGCCAGCTCAGCCGGGTCGGCCTCGCCCTCGGCCCGGATCGAGGTGCCGTTGACCTCGCCCGGGACCTCGATCCCTAGTCGCTCGAGGACCGTCGGCGCGATGTCGCTCGTGATCACGAGGCCCTCGGTGCGAGTGGAGGCCGAGGTCAGCGTGCCGGCGAAGCCCTCGCCGGCGATCCCGATCGGAAGCAGCCGCCGGTCGTGTGGCGGCGCGGCGGTGAACGCGATCAGCAGGTCCGCGGGAGCGAGCTCGTCGACGATCGCCGGAAGCTCGCCGACCTCGGCGGCGACGACGCTCAGGCCCGGCCCGCAGCCGCGCGGCCCGCACGCCTCCGAGGGCAGGTCGGGGACGCGGCCCCCGCGGTCGACGCCGATCAGCGCCCAGAGGCGATCGTCGTCGCTCGCGGTGTGGACCGAGCCGCCGGCCTCACGGATCGTGCTCGCGAGCAGCCCGGGAAGCAGGTTGGCGGGGGCATCCGAGGCGCGCTCGGTGACGTCGAGCCAGATCCCGCGGGGGACGCGGTCGCCCCGGATCACGACCAGCGGCAGCTCGCCGTCGTACAGCGACTCGTTGATCCGGTTGCCCTGGCTGATGTCGAGGTAGGTCTGGGCGGCGCTCACCTGGCCCATTCCCGCGCTCATGATCCCGGGCGCGATCCCGTCGACGGCGCCGACCTCCTCGACCGTCGTCCCGAACGGGAGGATCGCGACGATCACGCGCGCGTCGGCGGGCTCCTGCGCGCGCGCTGGCGCCACCGCCACCGCGAGGGCGGCTAGCATCGCGACGATGGCGGCAGATCGGACCTTCGCCAAGTTCACCTTCTTCAAGCTCGACCCCGCCTGGAAACGGCGCGACGCCGAAGCGCGCGCGGAGGATAAACGCGAGTTCCTCGCCGCATGCGAGGACTTCGCCCTCGACCGCTCGCTGCGCGCGTACTCGACCGTCGGCACGCGCGGCGACGCCGACCTCCTGCTGCTCGCCCAGAGCCCGCTGCTCGACGACGTCCACACCTTCCACGTCGTCCTCGCCCAGAGCGGGCTCGCGAAGTGGATGTCGGTGACGCACTCATATCTCGCCCAGACGAAGCGCTCGCCCTACTCCGACGCCGAGGCCCGGCCGGAGATCTGCACCTCCGACCGCAGGTACCTGATCGTGTATCCGCTCGACAAGCGGCGCGACTGGTACCGGCTGCCGCTTTCCGAGCGGCGGCGGATCATGGGCGAACACATCGCGGTCGGACGACGTTACCCGGAGATCACGATCAACACCGCCTACTCGTTCGGGCTCGACGACCAGGAGTTCGTCGTCTCGTTCGAGGCCGACGATCCCGGGCAGTTCCTCGACCTCGTCCAGGAGCTCCGCGGCTCGGAGTCGAGCGCCTACACGCTCCGCGACGTGCCGATCTTCACCTGCCTGGCGATGTCGTTCGGCCGCGCGCTCGACGCGCTCGACGGAACCGCGATCACCGCCGCCTCCCCATCGACCCCCGCCGTTTCCCAGCCCTGACCGGCCGCCAGGCGGGAGAATGCCGAGCAACTGGGGATCGGCCCCGCGGTCGATACCCTTTCGCGCTCCGATGGCTCACCTGGGCACACCCGACAACCCGCTGCGGGCCGCGATCGTCGGCTCCGGGCCGGCCGGCTTCTACGCCGCCGAGCACCTGCTGAAGCCCGCGGAGCTCACGGTCGAGGTCGACATGTTCGATCGCCTGCCGACGCCGTTCGGCCTCGTCCGAGCCGGGGTCGCGCCCGACCATCCGAAGATCAAGTCGGTGATCCGGGTCTACGAGAAGACCGCCGCGCGCGACGGCTTCCGCTTCTTCGGCAACGTCGACGTCGGCCGTGACATCAGCGTCCCCGAGCTCGCCGAGCGCTACAACGCGGTGATCTACGCCTACGGGACTCCGACCGACCGCCAGCTCGGGATCCCGGGCGAGGACCTCCCCGGATCGCACGCGGCGACCGAGTTCGTCGCCTGGTACAACGCCCATCCGGACTTCGCCGACCGCGCATTCGACCTCGATTGCGAGCGGGTGGTGGTGATCGGCAACGGCAACGTCGCCGCCGACGTCACCCGGATGCTCGTCCTCCCCCGCGCCGAGCTCGAGGTCACCGACACCGCCGACCACGCGATCGACAGGCTGTGCGGCGGCAGCGTCAGCGAAGTAGTGGTCCTCGGCCGCCGGGGCCCGGCCCAGGCGGCGTTCACCAATCCCGAGGTCCGCGAGCTCGGCGAGCTGACCGAGGCCGACATCGTCATCGACCCGGCCGACGTCGAGCTCGACGAGCTCAGCCGCGAGCAGCTCGAGGCCGACGACGCCGACCCGACCAACAAGCGCAACGTCGAGCTGTTCACCGAGTTCTCCCGGCGCAAGCCCGAGGGCAAGCCGAAGCGGGTGGTGATGAAGTTCCTGCGCTCGCCGGTCGAGATCCAGGGTGACGGCAAGGTCGAGCGGCTCGTCGTCGCGGTCAACGAGCTCAACCGCGACGAGGGTGGCGCGATCCGCGCCCGCGACACGGGCGAGCGCGAGGTGATCGAGTGCGGCCTGGTGCTGCGCTCGATCGGCTACAAGGGCGTCTCACTCGGCGGAACCCCGTTCGACGACCGCCGCGGCGTGATTCCGAACGAGGCGGGCCGCGTCGTCGACCCCGACGCCGGCGGCGCGCAGGTCCCCGGCCACTACGCGGTCGGCTGGATCAAGCGCGGGCCGTCGGGGGTGATCGGGACGAACAAGAAGGACGCCGCCGAGACGATCGCGAGCCTGCTCGCCGACCTCGACTCGGGTGCGGTCCCCGAGCGCGAGCCGGTCGAGCCCGCGATCGAGGCGCTGATCGCCGAGCGGGCTCCGGACGCGGTCAGCTACGAGGGCTGGACCGCGATCGACCGCGCCGAGGTCGCCGCCGGCGAGCCCCACGGCCGCCCGCGGGTCAAGTTCTGCCGCGTCCCCGAGATGCTCGAGGCGGCCCGCGCCGGCGAGCCCGTCGGCTGAGCGCGGGCGGCCGGGCGCGCTTCGGCGCTGATTGGCGATCCTCCGCGGCGGCCGATGTCGCCGCGATCGCCTCGTTGCAGCGACAGCGGCGGCCTGATCGGAGTTGGCGGCGGATTTCCGACCGCGGGCCGCCGTGGGCGTGGCCGGGCCGGGCCGTGACTCAACCAGGTGGCACCCTAACGTGACAATCGTCGTCGGCCGCCTGCGCTGTTGGCGGATTGTGGTCGGTATGCGACCCAAATCGACCAAGCGTGGGCGCGGAAGGCAACGGTTGTCACGTTGGCGAACCGCTCACCGAACGAGCAACGCCGACCCCCGGCAAACGCTTCCTCCAATCGCCGTCACTGAAATCCGCGGCATGAGCTTCGCGACCGCAGCACGGCGGCCCGATCGCTCTCCGGAGAAACCTGCTCCCGCCCGAGTGCCCCGCGCGATTGCCCGATTGTGTAGCTTCGGATGCGGAAGGCCGGGACGCGATGTATCTCGGCAGCAGGTAAGGCGGCGCAGCCGCCGCAGGAGGGTTTCGTGGCCGACCTAGCCGAGCTCAAGCGGATGATCGAGGTGGCGCTGCCCGGGGCGGATGTCGAGGTGATCGACGAGGGCGGCGGTAACCATCTGCGCGCGATCGTCAGCGCGCCCCAGTTCGAGGGGCTGAAGCGCCTCGATCAGCACCGCCTGGTCCGCAACGCCGTCCACGAGCGGTTCGAGGACGGGTCGATTCACGCGCTCTCGATCAAGACCTCGGTTCCCGGATAGGCGGCGCCCGCGGCCCGAGGACGGCGCGGCGGCGACGCTCCCCCACTTCGCTAAGGTGAGTGTCGATGGCTGATCCGGAGCTGAAGCAAAAGGTCGAGTCGCTGATCGCCGAGCACCAGGTGCTCCTGTTCATGAAGGGGGTACCGGAGCAGCCGATGTGCGGGTTCTCGATGCGCGCCGTCGGGGTGCTCGACCAGCTCGGGGTGGAGTACGGGGCGATCGACGTCCTGCCCGCGCTCCAGCCGCTGCGCGAGGTGACCGCGGAGATCTCCGAGTGGCAGACGTTCCCTCAGCTCTACGTCAACGGGGAGCTCGTCGGCGGCTGCGACATCATGGAGGAGATGCTCGATTCGGGCGAGCTCGCGCAGCTGCTCGGCGTCGAGCAACCCGAGAGCCCTGAGCCGCCAGAGGCCTCGCGGATCGTCCCCGGCGGGCCGCAGCAGAGCCCGCCGATGCAGCTCGAGTAGCGCCGAGGGCGCGCAGGGATCAGATCAGACGGCCGCCGGCGACTCGGCGGCGTCGTCCTTGACGTAGAACGACGAGCCGCACCCGCAGGCGGCGACCACGTTCGGGTTGTTGACCGAGAATCCGGCGCCCTGGAGGCTCTCGACGTAGTCGACCTGGGAGCCGAAGACGAACTGCATGCTGACCTTGTCGACGATCACCGCGACGCCGTTGTGCTCGAACACGTGGTCGTCGTCCTTCGGCGCATCGAGCGCGAGCGCGTACTCGAATCCCGAGCAGCCGCCGCCGCGGACGGCGACGCGCAGCGCCTGCGCCGTCGCCTCATCGTTTCCGGCGGTGAGCTCCTTGATCTTCTCCGCGGCCTTGTCGCTCAGCGTGACCGCTGCGTTCGGCGTTTCCATGCTTCACATTGTATAGGTCGGTGTCCCGGCCCCCGCCGAGCCTCCACTCCAGGTACTCGAGGATCCGCTTCGAGTCGTGGATCACCTCGTCGCCGTCGATCAGGACCGGCAGCCGCCGCTGGCGGGTCACCTCCTCGATCTCCGGCCGCGCCTGGCGCCGATAGGGCAGGCGCACGGTCCGGTGCTCGATCCCGTGCTTTCGCAGGCGCCGCTCGACCGCCCCGCAAGGGCAGAGCCAATCGGTCGGCGTCGGGCAGCGGTAGAGGACCACCTCGCTGCCCGCCCCGCCTTCACCACGGCCGCTCACGCGCGAACGATCCTCCCCCCGGTCCGCAGCATCCGCCCGGCGAGGCCGGAGACGATCCGCCCGACGCTGAGCCCCGCCTCGGCTCCGCCCGCGCGCTCGGCCTCCCAGGCGATCGCTTCGCTGAGCGTCTCCTCGTGCGAGCGCGGCGCGAACCCGAGCTCCCGGCGCGCCTTCGCGTTGCTGTACGTCCACCAGAGCCCGGCCGACAGCACCTCGTCGGGGGCGACGGGCAGCGGCAGCCGGGCGAGCGACGCCGCCCGAACGCCGAGCAGGGCCGCCCGGGCGGGGAGCTTCACCGCCGGCCCCTCCACCCCGGAGATCCGGGCCATGTCGGCGAACAGCCGATCGAGCGTGAAGTTGCGCCCGGCGAGGATGTAGCGCTCGCCGACCTTACCCTCGCGATCGGCGAGCAGGTGTCCTTCGGCGACGTCGCGGACGTCGACGATGTTGAGGCCGCCGTCGACGTAGGCCGGGATCTGCCGCCGCAGGAACCGCCGGACGAGCCGCATCGAGGTTCCCCCCGGCCCCCCGGGCCCGAGCACGAACGACGGGTTGACGATCACCACCGCGAGGCCACGCGCGCAGGCCCGAAGCGCCTCGAGCTCGGCCTCGTGCTTGGAGTTCACGTAGGCGATCCCGAGATGGCCGATCTCGAACGGCGTCGTCTCGTCGGCGGTCTGCTTCGGCTTCGCGACCCCGATCGCGCCGACCGAGGAGGTGTGGACGAGCCGCTCGACCCCGGCCCGCAGGGCCTCCTCGAAGACGATCCGCGAGCCGCGGACGTTGACGTCGAAGACAAGCTCGCGATCGGAGTGCCGCAGCGACGTCCGCCCGGCGACGTGGAAGGTGCGCTCGACCTCCTTCATCGCCCGGCGCACCGAGGCGCGGTCGGTGACGTCCCCGGTCACCCGCTCGACCTCGACGCCGCCGAGCGGCGTCAGGTCGGAGGTACGACGGGCGAGCACCCGGACCTCGTCCCCGCGCTCGGCCAGCGCCCGCGCGACCTGGGCGCCGATGAACCCTGTCGCCCCCGTGACGAGCGTCTTGCCCATCGCCGGATTATCGACGATGCCCGGGCCCGACCCCGATCCGTTCCCGACCTGATAGATGTGCGGGCGTGAGCCGCACGGAGATCGTCACCGACACCACCGTCTACCTCCCCGACGAGGTCGCGGCGGAGCACCGCATCCATCGGGTCAGCCTCTACGTCACCCTCGACGGCGAGCAACGGCCGGAGAGCGAGATCCGGCCCGCCGACTACGGCGACTTCTACGCGCGACTGCGGACGAGCGACGACGGCGCGACGACCTCGCAGCCCTCGGTCGGCGACTTCGTCTCGGCCTACGAGCCCCTGCTTGCCGACGGCGCGGAGATTGTCTCGATCCACCTCTCGGCGGCGATCTCGGGCACCTGCGAGTCCGCGCGGCAGGCGCGCGAGCGGCTCGCCGACGAGGGCAGGGGCGGCGAGCGGATCCACGTCTACGACAGCCGCTCGGCCTGCGGCGGGATGGCGTTCTCGGTTCTCGCCGCCGCCCGCGCCGCCGCCGCGGGGGCCTCGGGCGCCGAGGCGCTCGCCGCTGCCGAGCGCGCCCGCGAAACGCTGAAGATCTGGTTCGCGGTCGACACGCTCGAGTACCTGCGCAAGGGTGGGCGGATCGGCGCCGCCCAGGCGCTGCTCGGGTCGGCACTCCAGATCAAGCCGATCCTCACCCTCGGGGAGGAGATCGCGCCGGTCGAGCGGGTACGGACCCGCAAGCGTGCGTTCAAGCGCCTGGTCGAGTACGCGCGCGAGCGCGAGCGCGACGGCGCCGGCACCTGGATCGTTCAGCACATCCAGGACCACGAGCGCGCCGAGGCGCTGGTCGAGCAATGCCGCGACGTGTTCGGCTCCGATCCGGTGTTCGTCTCCGAGATCGGCCCGGTGATCGGCGCCCACGCCGGGCCCGGCCTGCTCGGCGTCGGTGGGGTCGAGACCGGACTGCTCGGCTAGTCGGGCCGGCGGCGGAGGGCCATCAGGCCGCCGATCGCGAACCCGACGACCGCGGCGCCGATGATCAGCTCGCGGCGGTGCTCGCGTACCTGGCGGCGCCAGTTGGTGAGCTCGCCGACGCGGCCGCGAAGCGTCGCGACCGAGCGCGAGAGCTCCTCGCGCTGGCGCTCGATGTCGGCGCGGATCTGGGTCGAGCTGCGTCCGGGGGCGCCGGCGGTCGGCCGAGCCACCGGCTCGCCGGCGCCCGCGCGGTAGACATCCGGCTGGTTGCTCACCGCTCCGCCGCCTCCGGGGTCGTGCCCGTTTCCAGCGTCTGCTTGATTCGCCTGCCCTCCTCGATCGCCATCTCGGGAGTCGGCGGAGAGCCCGCCTTCATCGACCGTGCCGCGACGAGGCCCGCGATCGCCGCGACGACGAAGAAGAGGACCGCCTCGACCAGGAAGCCGAGCCAGAACGTGTCGCCGAAGAAGAGGTCGTTGAGCAGCCAGGCGAGGGCGTGCATCAGCATGATCAGGCCGAGGACACCGAAGACACCCGCGGCGATCCCGACCACCGAGCCGCGGAGCAGCTTCGAGAGCTTCTCCGAGACCTCGGCCTTCGCGAGCTCGATCTCCTCGCGAACGAGGATCGACACCCGCTCGGAGACGTCGACGACGAGCTCGCCGATCGAGCGCTCGTCGGACCCCGCAGGCGGCGGTGCGCCGTCCGGGCTCATCGTCGCGCCCTCACCCCGCGCACGGTCACTCCGGCGGATCCTCGTCGAAGACGCGGACCCAGATCGCGACCGCGGCCCGGTGGGCGACGACGCTCGCGAGCGCCCCGGTGCCCGCCACCAGTCCGGCCCAAAGCAGTCTTCTGACGATCTCGTTGTCCATCTGATCGAACCCCCTACCCGTCGCCGGGGGAGTAAACCACGTCCGCTCCCACCAAGTCCTCGCGAGCACGGTCGGTTGCAGCTCTTTCCGCATAGGTTGCCCAACGCTCGAAGAAGGTGCGGTAGACGGCGAAGGTCCAGGCGCGGTCGATCGCCTCGAGGATCCCGTGCTTGCCCGCTTCGAGCTCCCAGACTCGGACGAGGTCGGTGCCGCTCGCGGCCGCGGCGAGCTTGCGGGCCTCGTCGACCTTGACGATCCGGTCGTCGACGGGGTGCAGGATCAGCGTCGGGACGCGAGCGCCGCCGACGTGGTTGACCGGAGCGGCGCGACGCCAGATCTCATCCGCTTCGAGCCCGTAGTAGGGCGCCGAGAGCAGCTCGATCGGGTCAGCGAGGGAGGCGATCTCGACCGGCCAACCGCTGCCGCGAACCCGCGAGGTGAGCATCGCGTGGAACGCGTAGTTGAGCGCGTAGGCGGGATGGGACCGCGGCACCCGGCGCGAGAGGCGCTCCGCGACCGCGCGCGGCTCGGCCGGGGGCGAGACGGCGAGGATGCCGCCGTCGAGCGCCGTGTCCGCCTCGTCGAGGTCCGAGGCGCAGAGCACCGCGCAGCCGCCGAGCGAGATCCCGATCGCGCCGACGCTGGTCGCGCCGAGCTGCTTCAGGTACCGCCCGAGCGCGGCGATGTCCTCGCCCTCCTTCCAGCCCGCGGTTGATGGCGCGGTGCTCGTGAAGTTGGTCAGACCAAAGCTCCGCAGGTCGAGCGCGGCGACGTCGAACCCCCAGCGGTAGAAGGCATCGACTGCGATCTGGCGGACGTAGTCGAAGCGGCGCGACGTGAACAGGCCGTGGGCGACGATCAGTCCCGGCCGCGGCACCGGGTGGACGGCGATCGAGGCGGCGATCCGCTCGCCGTCGGCGCCGGGGAAGACGTGGTCGGTGAACTGCGCCGGGTACGAGTAGCCGAGCCCCGACGTCTCCCGCACCTGCGAGAGGACGAAGGTGGAGACGTCGGCGAGCCCGCGACGCAGCTCGGCGAACGGACTCGGGCGCAGGTCGCGCGGCAGCGCCTCGAGGTCGGCGCCGAGCGCGGCCATCGAGCGCTCGCGCTCGGGCGGCACTGGAAGCGGGGCCGGCTGCTCAGGTGCGAGCGAGGCGACCAGCCGCCGCAGCGGGCCCATCAGCCGCTGGCCGATCAGCCACAGCGGCAGGACGACGAGGCCGATCGCGACGTTGAGCGCCTTAGCCGCCCCGTGCAGGACCCGGTCCTGGCGCGGCGTCGTCGCGAGGCGCTCCCACATTCCGGCTAGTGGTCCACTAGCGCTCGAGGCCGCCGCAGATCGTCTCGACGACCATCTCGCGGGCGTTCTCGAACTCGCCGTCGCCGGCCGGGATCAGCTCGAACACCCACGCCGACAGGAGCTGCTCGATCGCGCCGTAGAACCACATCGAGGCGTAGGTCGGGTCGACGTCGTCGCGGAACGCCCCCGAGGCCTGCGCGTCGGAGACGATCTTCGCGATCAGGTCATACGCCTGGCGGATCTCGGGCAGGTGGGTGCGGCCGAACGAGTTCGCCGCCCTGGTGACCTCGACCACGATCACCTTCATCAGCTCGGGATCGTGGCGGTAGGAGTCGATGATGAAGCCCGCGACGGCGTCGAGCTTCGCCCGCGGCGGGATCGGACGGGCGTCAATCTCCTCGATCGCCGCGAGCAGCAACGACCAGCGCTCGCTGAAGAGCTCGTTCAGCACCTCTTCCTTCGACTTGAAGTAGTGATAGACGAGCCCGTAGGCGACGCCGGCCTCGCGCGCGATGTCGGAGACGCGACACGAATGAAACCCTTGACGCGCGAAGACGCGGATCGCCGCGTCGAGGATCTGCCGGCGGCGGTCGACGGCGGGCTCCGCCCGGGTGCTCGCCATCAGGAGCCCACCTCGGTGGGCAGCTCCGGCCAGCGGTAGGCGTCCGGGCGGCGCCTGGCGAGCGAGGGCAGCGTCCGGCGAACCCGCTCGAGCGCGGCGAAGTCGAGCTCGGCGACGGCGAACGACTCGCCGTCCGGAGCCCGGGCGAGGACGACGCCCCACGGGTCGACGATCGCCGAGCGACCGTACGAGGTGTAGTGGGGCGGGGCGTCGCCGAACTGGTTCGCGGCGACGACGAACGCCTGGTTCTCGATCGCCCGGGCGCGCAGAAGGACGTCCCAGTGATCGCGGCCTGTCGCGAGGGTGAACGCCGACGGCACGGCGATCACCCGGGCGCCGCGGAGGGCGAGGATCCGGTAGAGCTCGGGGAACCGCAGGTCGTAGCAGACGCTGAGCCCGACCTCGACCTCACCGGCGCTGGCGGTGACGATCTCGTCCCCGGGCCGCTCGTGCTCGGACTCCCGGTATGCGACGCCGCCGACGTCGACGTCGAACATGTGCAGCTTGCGGTAGACCGCCGCGAGCTCGCCGTTGGCGTTGATCAGGATCGACGTGTTCGACAGCCTGTCGTCGCCGTCGACCCGCTCGGCGATGCTCCCGGCGACGATGTGGGCCCCGAGCTCCGATGCCCACGAGCGCACCACCCCGATCGCCGGGCCGTCGATCGGCTCGGCGCCCTCGCGGAGCGCCTCGGCGTCGCCGAGGACGGTCCACTTCTCCGGCAGGACGACGAGCGCGGCTCCGGCGGCCGCGGCGGCGCGAACGAGGCGCTCGGCAACCTCGAGGTTGCGCGCCTTGTCGGCGCCCGAGTTGAGCTGAACCACGGCTGCCCGCATCGTCCGGTGCTTGAGATCTCTCCTCGCCGATCCGATTGATTGACGAGTCAATCTAGAAGGATACCGGCCGCCCGGGCGGCCGCCCCCGGTCGGCGGGACCGGAGCGTAACCGCACGCAGGCCGGCGTCGCTTTCAGGAACTGACGGGGGTTGATACGGCAAGTGGGGGCGACTGAGGTCGAGTCGATGAGGAGAACTGCGCTGATCGGCGCCCTGGCGGCGCTCGCGCTCGGGGCGGCCGTCGCCGTCGCCGAGGTCGGCGACGCCGGGGACGAGGCGCCGAAGCCGGCCCAGGTCGCGGAGTGCGCCGACGAGCAGAAGCAGGGCGGCGCGTTCGGGGCCTGCGTCAGCGAGCGGGCCCGCGCCTTCGGCCGCTGCGTCGCCGAGGCGGCCGGCACCGGAGCGGGCGCACCGACCGAGGCCTGCGCCGAGCTGCGTCCGGGCAACCGCGACCGCGGCGGGGACGGGAACGGCGACGAGGCGAACGGCGAGTCGAACGGGGACGGCGATGGCGACGCCAACGGGGATGGCGATGGGAACGGCGGCGGAGCTGCCGCCGCCGCGGCTTCCGCCGCCGGCAACCCGACCGACGGCGTCACCCGGCCGCCGGAGCAGAGCGGCCGAGACTACGGCCAGCAGGTCGCGGCGAACGCGCGCGAGAGCAACCCGAGCGCGGATCGCAACCCGACCGCGGGTGTGACGCGCCCGCCGGAGCAGAGCGGCCGCGACTTCGGCCGCCAGGTGTCGGAGAACGCGAAGGGCAACGGCAACGGGGCCGGCCCGCCCGGCGACTGAGATCCCCGATCAACCCTGCCGACCGCGGGCGCCGCCACCCGCCCACGGTCGGCGCCGGGTTTCAGGCCCCGCCGCAGCCGGCCTCGCCGCGTCAAGCGGCGGATCTCGGAGGCGATTATCCGTCCCGACGCGCTATCCCCGGACGTCGCGATCGGGGCGGTGAGCGGCGAGGTCGCGCTGCAGATCGCGGTGACTCCTGAGTGGCCCTCCGACGGCGACCAGCGCCACCGAGGGTCTCGACGCGGTCCGGCGCAGCGACGGGAGCCGGCGGGTGCGGTCCGGGCCCTGACCGAGACGGGCTTCGTCAGCCGGCCTGCGCTACGTCCGAGCGCTCAACCCGGGCGCGGACCTCGGTTCCCCCGTCGGACAGCTGGCGCAGCTCGACCCGGTGGGCGAGCGCCGCGATCAGGCCGAGGCCGAAGCCGCCGCCACCGAAGCCCTCGGGCACCCGGGGGAGGAACCCGGACCCCGAGTCACGGACTGCGATCGTCATCCCGTCCGAGTCGCTCTCGGCGTGGACGACGACACGCTCGCCGCCGGGATCGAGGTAGGCATGACGGATGGCGTTCGTAAACCCCTCGGTGACGATCACCTTGGCCGCGGCGACGAGCGGATCGCCGTGCCCGGCGCGAGCGGCCTCGTCGGCCACGGCCCGGCGGGCGACCGCCGCGTTCTCCGGCCTGGCCTCGAGCGAAAGCCGGACCGAGGGATGATCGTCCGCGGGGCTCGATTTCCCTCTCATGTTGGTCCGACTACCCGACCCGGGGGCGGGCGAATCAATTTTCCCGCCTCGCCCCGGCCCTACCTCAGCCAGGCGGCGAGTCGCCGATGCCTCGGACCAGCGTTTCGGCGGCGGGCTTGTCGGCGCCGCCCGCCGCGGATCGTCCCGCGGCCGGCCCCCCGGTCCTGCGAATCGCGACCAGCGTGGCGTCGTCGCTGGCCTCTCCGGGAAGCTGAGCGAGCGCCGCCTCGACCCGGCTCACCGCCGCGGACGGCTCCTCGCAGGACGCGAGCCTGCGGCGCAGGCGCTCGACTCCGAACCGGTCGCCGTCCGGGTAGCGAGCCTCGATCACCCCGTCGGTGTAGATCACGAGCTGATCGCCGGGGTCCATCGGCACCGCCTCCGACGTCCACCGGGGGCGCTCGCCGATCCCGGCCAGCGGCCCGGGCGCGCCGAGCTCGCGCAGCTCGCCGGCCCGGAGCAGGAACGGCGGCGGGTGCCCGGCGAGCCAGATCCGGGCCTCGACCTCCCCGGTTCCGTTGCCGGGCGCGAGCATCACGACCGCGACCGAGCACAGCGCCACCGCGTCGCGCTCGCGCAGCCGCTCGTCGAGCGCCTTGAGGCCGACGGTGGGGTCGGCCGCAACCGTGGTCGCGGCTCGGATCGTGTGGCGCGCGACCCCGGTCAGCGAGGCGGCACGGGCGCCGTGGCCGGAGATGTCACCGAGCACGACGACCCAGCCGTCGCGGATCGCGAACGCCTCGTAGAAGTCCCCGCCGACCTCGCTGACCTCGCCCGCGGGCCGATACATCGTCGCCACCTCCCAGCCCTCCATGTCCGGCAGATCGGGCGGCATCAACTCGCGCTGGAGCGCCTCGGCGACGCGGGCGCGCTCGCCGGCGATTCGCGCGTTCTCAGCCGCAAGCCCCGCCCGGCGCCCGATCTCGACGGCGATCTCCAGATCCCCGTCGTCGAACGATCGCGATCCGATCTCGTTGACGAACGCGATCGCGCCGATCACCCGCCCGCCCGCCGTCATCGGGGCGAGCATCACCGAGCGCAGCTCGAGCTCGCGGAGCATCCGCAGGTGCTCCTGGTCGTGTGCGATCGCCCGCAGGCGCTCGTCGTCGACCTCGACCAGCGCCGGGCGCCCGGTTCGGATCACCTCGGCGAGGAGCTGGTCGTCGTCGATCCGCAGCGGGTAGCGCTCGCGAAGCTCGCGCGCCGAAGCCTCACGCGCCTGGTCGAAATGGGCGATCGCGAGCTGCTCGACCTTGCCCCCCGGAGCAGGAACATTGACCGCGCACCAGTCGGCGAGCTCGGGCACCGCGAGCTTCGCGACCTCCTCGAGCGTCGCCGAGTAGTCGACCGCGCTGCCGAGCAGCTCCCCGGTCCGCGCGAGCAGGGTCTGCGCGAACTCGGCGCGCTTGACGTCGGTGACGTCCTCGAGCACGGTGACGACGTACAGCGGTGCCCCGTCGGGGCCCTCGATCGACTGCGAGCGGCGCCGGTACCACGTCTCGCGGCTGGTCGCGACGTCGGTCACCCTGAGGATCGCGGCCTCGCCGACGGCACCTTCGAACAGCGACCCCGAGCCCAGCAACTGTCCCGACTCGTCGCGAATCACCAGGTTCCGGCCGATCCGCGACAGCGGCGCCGAGACCAGCTCGTCGGGGGAGTCGAAACCCATCGCCCGCGCGGCGGCGTTGTTCGCGAACACCATCTCCCCGTCCCGCGCGTGGATCGTGACGACCTCGTCAAGGATCGACATCACCGTGTTCATCCGGCGCTCGACGCTCTCGAGATCGGAGAACAGGCCGGCGTTGTCGAGCGCCAGGCCCACCCGCCGAGCGGCGATCTGGGCGAAGCGGACGTCGTCCTCGCTGTAACGCCGGCCCGACCAGCCGGAAAACAGCGTCAGCGCGCCGAGGTTGCGGTCGCGGGAGAGGATCGGGACCACCAGCGCGGAGCGGATCCGCAGCGAAGAGAGGAACTCGAAGTCCTCGTCCGAGCGCGCCATCCGGCGCAGCTCCTCGGTCCGCACCCTCGGCCTCCAGCTTGGGATGTGGCGCCAGTGTCGCTCCCCGGTGACCAGCCACTTCGGCAGCGACGGCGGGCGACGGCGAAGCCGGTCTTCGATCTCCGCCCGCCGCGGATGCTCGGCCGAGCGCACCGCCGCCCTCATCACCCCGCCGGGGTGGATCGCGTCGATGATGCAGATGTCGGCGACGGCCGGAACGATCTGCCGGGTGACCGTGTCGAGCGTCTCGTCGAGCGGCCGCGAGCCATCGGCGATGGTCGCGACGGCGTCGAGGATGCGCAGGCGCTCTCCGCGGATCCGGGCCCGCTCCCGGTTCCAGGCGCTGGCGATCGCGAACGCGCTGCCGCCGGCGACGATCGCGAGCGCGATCCAGTAGCCGTGCTCGAAGCCCGGATGCCACTGCCTGCTCGCGGCAGCGGCCGCGATCGCGACGACGCCGATCATCGTCGTCGGCCAGGCGCGGGCGAACAGCGCGCAGGCGAGCGGGGCGGCGACGAACGAGCCGACGAGGACCGCGTCGAGGGCGAGCAGCCCGTCGGTGACGCCGAGAACCGCGAGGATCAGCAGGCCGAGCCCGAGCCCGATCGAGTCGTCGCGCCGCCACGTCCCCCGCAGGGTGGCCCGGACGAACCGCTTTCCCGTGACGCTCTCCATCCTCGGCACCGCGACCAATCCCCGCCGCCGTTCGCAGCACGGCTAATGTACCGCGTCGCAGAACGTCAGCCGGCAGGCGGCGAGATACGATCCCGACGGACGGGGGGAGTCGAGAGCACGGGTGAACGCGAACTTCAAGGTCAAAACCGAATCGACCGAAGGGCTCGAGACGGTCGAGGTCGCCGGCGAGCTCGACGAGGCGACGGCAACCGAGCTGCGGACCGCGCTCGAGCAGGCGATGGCGAGGATGGATCGGGCGGTGCTGGTCGATCTCAGCAGCTGCGAGTTCATCGACTCGACCGGGCTCAGCCTGCTCGTCGAGGGCCAGCGAAAGCTCGCCGAGAGCGACCGCGCGTTTGCGATCTGCTGCCCGCGGAGCGAGGTCAGCCGGTTGCTCGAGCTGACCGGGATCGACTCGACGATCAGCCTCTTCGAGACCCGCGAGGAAGCGGTCTCGTCGCTGAGCGAGCCGGCCGGGAGTTGAGCGCCGCGTCCAGCCGTCAGTGAATCGGCTCGACCGGCCGCGCCGGCGCCTCGAGCTCGACGGTCCAGAAGTCGCGGCCGATCACCGGCACCGAGACGTTGTAGACCGGCGTCGCACCGATCGCACCCTCGAGATCCCCGTAGTGGGCGTGGCCGTGAAGGACGAGGTCGGGCTCGCGTGCCGCGATCGGCGCCGCGAGCCGGTCGGTGCCGAGGAACGCTCGGATCTCGGGGCGCTCGCCGGCGAGTGTCTCCGGAACCGGTGAGTAGTGCAGGAGGACGATCCGGATCGGGCACTGCTCGACCTCCCGCAGCCCGCGGTCGATCGCCTCTACCTCGCGACCGGTCTCGGCGAAGAGGCGGCGGAGCGAGGGCTCCCCGAAGTCGGGGATGTGCGAGCCGGCGAAGCCGCCGACGAAGCCCTTCGTGCCGACGATCCCGACCTCACGGCCGCCGCAGCGCTCAACCGCCGAGTCGCCCCTGAGCACCCGGACGCCGCCGCGCTCGAGCGCGGCGATCACGCCTTCGGCGTCGTCCCGGTGCCAGTCGTGGTTGCCGAGCACGGCGTAGACGGGCGCGGCGACCATCGCGCAGGCGTCGGCGACGATCCGCGCCTCCTCGGGGGTTCCGGTCGACGTCAGGTCGCCGGCGAGCAGGATCAGGTCGAGGTCCTCGCCGAGCCCGGCGAAGGCCTCGATCACCTGCTCGCGCCGCGACTCGCGGGCGTGGATGTCGCCCGCGGCGGCGATCCGGATCGGCTGGGTCGGCCGCTCGCTCATCGCCTCTCGGACTCCCTACCCGCCCCCCCGCGGCTTCACCGTTCGGGCACAGTCGCCGAGCGCGGGGGCGCGGACGCTCCTTCGCTACTGATCGCGGAGGATCGCGGAGCCGCCGGGCCGCTACCGGACCTCGCGGTCACCGCGCCGCTGGGTCGAGTGCTCGTGGTCGGCCGCGCCGCGAGGGGCGTCGTCCGGCTCCGGCTCGGGCTCGAACGCCTCCTCGCTTGGGTCGGGAGCGGGATCACCGTGCGTCGCGTGCTCGATCAGGTCGCGCTCCGCCTGCTCGAAGCCCTCCGCCTCGCCGCCCCCTCCCTCAACGACCGGTCGCTCGGCCTCGTCGCCCTCGGAAGGCGAGCCCGGCCCGCCGATCCTCGCCGCCTCGGCGGCCGCCGCCTCCGCTTCCTCCCGCGCGCGGCGATCGGGGTCCGGCGCGGGGTCGCGCGCGACGTCGTCGCGGTCCTCTGCGTCGGCCTGCGGTCGATTCATCTCGGCTCCTCTCGCTGCGCGGTCGGGTCGCTTGCACGCCTACCCGGCCCGGGCCGATCTAGAGTCCGCAGCGAGCGCGAGAAAAGAACTTGTTTCAACCTCGCCGGCTTGGGTATTATTCGACCTGGGATAGGGCGCGCTCCCGGGGAGTTCCCCCCTAACCCGGGCCGTGTCGCTGTGGTTGGACGACGACGCGCCCGCTCCCTCTCTGAGTGGTGAGACGGGCCCCGCATCCGCGGGGCCCGTCGTTTTCTGCGCCGGGCCGTTGGCTCTGCCCCGGGTTGCCCCGCGCCGGGTGGTTGGCTCCGCGCCGGCTCGGTGGGGTTTCTGCGGCGGGTAGTGGCGCGCGCCCCGGGTCCGTCCGGCCTCGAGACGACCGGGGGCGGCCGCTCGTCACCCGGCGCCGGGGGGCTCGGTCCGGCTCACGGTTGCGTCCGTCGGTCCCCCGGCTTATGCTGGGTTTTCCTCGGACCTCGATCGGGTAGCCGGGGGGCGCCATGAACCGCCAGCGTGCCGACGCGAAGGACGCGAAGCCAGAGTTCGAAGGCGGGCGTTACCTCGCCGAGAACGAGGATCGGCTGGCCTGGATCATGGGCTCGTCGCGGAGCGGAAGCACCTGGATGCTGCGGATGCTCACCGACGAGCCGAGCGTCGTCGGGATCGACGATCCGCACCTCGGCCATCACCTCGGCGTCTGGCGCCCGCTGCCGCTCGCCTGGGCGACTGCCGAGGAGCGTCCGCGCCTGAAGACGCTGGCCGACGTGAAGCGCGAAAAGCCGGGCTACATGTTCTCCGAGCGCTACCGCGACGCCTGGCTTCCGGCGCTGAAGGACCTCGTCCGCGCCCGATTCGGCGCCCAGCTCGCCGACGAGCTCGACGACGGTGTCGAACGTCCTACCGTCGTCGTCAAGGAGCCCGGCTCGCAGGCCGCTGAGTTGCTCCTGGGGGCCTTCCCCGAGTCGCGGCTGATCTTCCTGCTCCGCGACGGGCGCGACGTCGTCGACTCTTGGATCGACGCCTACCAGAACGGCTCGTGGGCGATCGAGGAGGGGGCGTTCCCGGTCGCGGCCGAACGGCGCCTCGCCCTGGTCGAGTGGCTTGCCACGGTGTGGGCGTATCGAACCCGGGTGGTCGCGCGTGCGTACGCACGCCATCCCCGCGAGCGCCGGGTGCTGATCCGCTATGAGGACCTGCTCGAGGGTGCCGAGGCCGAGCTCGCGCGAGCGTTCGGGGCGCTTGGGATCGAGTCGCCTGCGACCGCCGTCAGCGAGATCGCCGAGCGCAACTCGTACGAGCTCGTGTCCCCCGACCGCCGCGGCCCTCGTCACGAGATCAGGGCGGCATCGCCGGGCTCCTGGCGTCACAACCTCGACGCCTCCGAGCAGCGCGCGATGCACGAGATCATGGGGTCCGAGCTCGAGGCCTTCGGCTATCTCGGCCCGGACCGCTCCGCCCGGGCGGCCTAGCGCCCCGGGGCGGCGTCGTGAGCGTCGGGCCGGCGCGTTAGCGGATGCGGTCGTTGGGTACACCGGGGGCCGGATGAGCGATTTCCACCTCATACCGATGACCCAGGCGCTCGAGGTCGAGGGCACGGCGGCGTCGAGCTCGATCGGCGACTTCTGCGGACGTGTGATCGCGCTCGCGGTCAGGGGCCTCGACCCGGTCGCGATGCCGGAGCCGAACGGCGAGGGCCCGTCGGCGACCGAAGGCCTGCTCGGCTGGGGTACCACGCACATGCTGGTCGCCGACCCGCGACGCCCGGCTCCGTTTTGGGTCGAAGGACGAGATCCACAGCCACCGCCTCTGCGAGGCTACGGTTCGAGCAGCACCTTGATCGCGCCGTCGCGCTTGCGCTGGAAGAGCTCGTAGGCCCGCGGCCCCTCGGCGAGCGGGAGCTTGTGCGTGGCGAAATCCTCGGTGCCGAGCGGGTCGTCGTCGCCGGTGACGAGGGGAAGGATCTCGTCGGTCCAGCGCCGGACGTGGGCCTGGCCCATCCGCAGCGACAGGCCCTTGTCGAAGACGTCCATCATCGGGAACGGGTCGAGCTGGCCCCCGTAGACACCGACGATCGAGACCGTGCCGCCGCGGCGGACGGCGTCGAACGAGTCGAGCAGCGCCCGCATCCGGTCGATGCCGGCGTGCTGGAACACCGGACGGGCGAGGGCGTCGGGCAGCAGGCCGGCGGCCTTCTGGGCGGCGCTTGCGATCGGCGCCCCGTGCGCCTCCATGCCGACCGCCTCGATCACCGAGTCGGTGCCGCGCCCGTCGGTGAGCTCGCGGACGTGGTCTGGACCGCTGCCGTTGCCCGTCCCGACGTCGATCACCTCGACCTCGTAGCGGCGGGCGAGCTCGAGCCGCTCGGGAACGAGATCGAGGCCGATCACGCGGTGGCCCCGGTGGCGGGCGATCCTCGCCGCCATCTGGCCGACCGGGCCGAGCCCGACGACCGCAACCGAGCCGCCGTCGGGGATGTCGGCGAACTCGACCGCCTGCCAGGCGGTCGGGAGGACGTCGGAGAGATAGACGAAGCGCTCATCGGGCGGTCCGTGGGGCACCTTGATCGGCCCGAAGTGCGCCTGCGGCACGCGCAGGAACTCCGCCTGGCCGCCCGGCACCTGTCCGTAGAGCTTCGTGTACCCGAACAGCGACGCCCCCTTGCCCCAATCCCGGTTCTGGGTCGTCTCGCACTGGGCGTAGAGCTTGCGATCGCACATGAAGCAGTGACCGCAGGAGATGTTGAACGGGATCACCACCCGGTCGCCGGGCTTGATCGCCTCGACGTCGTCGCCGACCGCCTCGACGATTCCCATCGCCTCGTGACCGAGGACGTCGCCCGGCTCGAGGAACGGGCCGAGGACCTCGTAGAGATGGAGGTCCGATCCGCAGATCGCGGTCGAAGTGACCCTGAGGATGGCGTCGGTCCGGCGCTCGATTGTCGGGTAGGGGACGTCGTCGATCCGGACGTCTCGCTTGCCGTGCCAGGTGAGCGCCTTCATCAACCGGGCGCTTACCCGGTCGCCGCGGCCGCGAACCCGGCGAGCGGTTTTCCCCCACCCCCCGCGGGTAGTCGCCGCCCGGCGATGCGAGTGGTCGTCACAGGCGCAACCGGGAACGTCGGCACGAGCTTGCTCGCGGCGCTGTCGCGCGATCCCGGGGTCGAGTCGATCGTCGGGCTGGCGCGGCGGCGACCGCTCCTCGAGATGGCGAAGGTCGCCTGGTCGCAGGCCGATGTCCGACGAAGCGACCTCGCCGCACAGTTCCGCGGTGCCGACGCCGTCATCCACCTCGCCTGGCTGATCCAGCCGTCGCACGACCGCGACGAGCTGCGCTCGACCAATGTCGACGGCAGTGAGCGGGTCTTCGAGGCGGTCGCCGAGGCCGGCGTCCCGGTGCTGGCGTATGCATCGAGCGTCGGCGCGTACTCGCCCGGGCCGAAGGACCGCGCCGTCGACGAGAGCTGGCCCACGGAGGGCATCGAGAGCTCGTTCTACTCCGCCGACAAGGCGGCGGTCGAGCGGATCCTCGACGAGTTCGAGCGCCGCCATCCCGCCATCCGCGTGGTCAGGTTGCGGCCGGGGCTGATCTTCAAGCGCGAAGCCGCGACCGGCATTCGCCGGCTGTTTGCCGGCCCGCTGATCCCGTCGCCACTGGTCGACCGGCGCCTGATCCCGATCGTTCCCGATCTTCCTCGCCTCCGCTTCCAGGCGGTTCACAGCCGCGACGTCGGCGAGGCGTTCCGGCTCGCGGTCACGCGGGAGGCCGCCGGCGCGTTCAACATCGCCGCCGATCCGGTGCTCGACCCGCAGCGGCTCGGTGCGATCCTCAACGCGCGACCGGTGCAGGTTTCGTCGCGGTCGCTGCGGACCTTGGTCGCGGCGAGCTGGCGTGCCCACTTCCAACCGACCCCGGAGGGCTGGCTCGACCTCGCCCTCGCGGTGCCGATCCTCGACACCTCGCGCGCCCGCGCCGAGCTCGGCTGGGAGCCCTCGAGCGGCGCCGACGAAGCCTTGCTCGAGCTGCTCGAGGGGATCCGCGACGGTGCCGGGCTCCAGACCCCCCCACTCGATCCGGCGACGAGTGGGCGGCTGCGGATCCGGGAGCTTCGCACCGGCGTCGGGTCGCGACCGCTGTAGCGGCCGCGACCCGGCTAATGCCGCTTGCGACTCAAGGTCACGACCCTACGGTCGCCTCGCGCTGTCCGGCGTGGACGCCCTCGGCGATCTCCTCGACCAGCTTCGCGCAGAACGCGTCGAGGTCGTCGGGCTTGCGGCTCGAGACGAGGCCGTTGTCGACGCAGACCTCCTCGTCGACCCAGTTTCCGCCCGCGTTGCGGATGTCGGTCTCGAGGCTCGGCCACGAGGTCAGCGTCCGGCCGTCCACCACCCCCGCCTCGACCAGCGTCCACGGGCCGTGGCAGATCACCGCAACCGGCTTGCCCGCCTCGAAGAACGAGCGCGCGAACCCGACCGCCTCGGGGACGGTGCGCAGGAAGTCCGGATTCGCGACCCCGCCCGGAAGCACGAGTCCGTCGTACTCGCTGGCGTCGGCCTCGGCAACCGCCCGTGTCGCCTCGAACGTGTCGCCCTTGTCAAGGTGGTTGAACGCCTGCACGCCGCCGGCCTCCGGCGCGACCAGTTCCGGCTTGCCCCCTGCGTCCTCGACCGCCTTCCACGGGCGGGTCAACTCGACCTGCTCGACTCCCTCGTTCGCGACGAGGAAGGCGACGGTCTTGCCGTGAAGCTGATCAGCCATCGCGTTCCTCCTCTTCGGTAGTGGTTCTCTTGACTCCTTTCGCGACTACCCAACCTCGCCACCCCCATGCGCGTCCCGCCATCGCCCCTTCGACGCTGCGCGGCGCGCGCGAGCCTCGGTTTTCCGACCCGGTGGAGGGCGACGCTCGTCGACGAGCACTACACCGATCCGATCCACGAGCGGGCGGAGATCCAGGCGAACGGCCGCTCGGTCTCGGACGCGACGTTCCAGGCGATGGCGGTGATCTCCTCCGATCCCGCCGCCCACGCCCGCAGGATCAAGGCGCTGCGTGAGCTCGGCGCGACGGCGGTGGTGATGATGAACGTCTGCGGCGCCGATCCGGGTGGCGCGCTGAGGATCGACGGAGAGAGGTCCTGCCCGAGCTTCGCGGCTAAGCGCGTCGGCGGCGGGCCGGGCCTGCAGGGCCGGGCCGCGCTCCCGCGGTCGTCCCGCCGCCCCCGTCCGGCGCGCGTCGATGCGTCAGGAGCCGCCGCCGAGCCGCGCGGCGAGCAGCTCCTTGCCCTGGTCGGCGCCCTTGCGACTCTCGTGCTGGGCGCGGCGGAAGAACTCCGCGAGCTCGGAGTCGCCGGCCCGCTCGGCGTCGGCGATGTAGGTCTCGAGGCGCAGCGCGTTGCTGAGGCAGGCCTCGACGAACCAGATGATGTTGTAGTCCTTGTCCTCGGTGCCGGTTACGTGACCGGTCTCCTCGGTTGCGGTCGCCATCGCTCCTCCTTCGCTTCGGATTGCTGACGTGTGTCGCGGCCCGACGGAGCCGGGCCGGTGCGACTCACCCGTCCCCTACCCGACGCGCGCGGGGCTACTACCGACCTCTCTACCGACCTCGTCCGAGCCCTGGACGGCGGCGAGGAGCTTGCGCAGCGCGCCGCGCATGATTCGCGACACCTGCATCTGCGAGACGCCGAGCCGGGTCCCGATCTCGTACTGGGTCATGTTCGCCCCGAACCTCAGCCGGAGCACCAGCAGCTCGCGATCGTCGAGGCCGGCGTCCGGCGCCGACAGTCGAGCCTCGACGATGTCGTAGGTGAGGTCCTCCTTGCCGAGCGTGTCGATCACCGGGTCCGACTCCTCCTCGCGCGTCCGCGGCATGTCGAGTGACAGCGTCCGCCGGGCCTCGGCGGCGCTCATCGCCTCGAGCACCTCCTCGACCTCGAGCCCCGCCCGCTCGGCGATCTGGCTCACCGTCGGCGACTGCGAGAGCTCGTCGCCCAGCGTCGCCATCACCTCCTCCACCTTCGCCGTGCGCTCCTGCAGCGACCGCGGCAGGCGCAAGTTCCAGACCCGGTCGCGGAAGTGGCGGCGCAGCTCGCCGAGGATCGTCGGCACCGCGTAGGTCGTGAACGACCGGGCTCGCCGGGGGTCGAACCCGTCGACCGCCTTCACCAACCCGAGATAGGCGACCTGGAACAGGTCCTCTACCGACTCGCGGGTCCCCTGATAGCGGAGGGCGAGCGAGCGGGCCAGCGGCATGAACCGCTGGACGAGCTCCTCGCGGAGGGCGGGATCGCGGGTGACGGCATAGCGGCGGAGCATCCCCTCCTCGACGGCGCGCTCGGCGCTCTTGCCGGCGCCGCCTCCGTTCGCCCTCGCCTTCTGGTCGCGCGGCGGGCGCTTCGCCGGGCGCCGTGAGCGGCCGTGCGTTCGGGGCGATTCGCTTTGAGTGGTGCTTTGAGTGGTGTCTACGGGTTCCATGGCGGCCACCTCCAATGCGGACCAGATTCCGGCCGGTGGGGGTGCACAGGCTGAGCCGCTCCGACCTGGGCATCCATGCGTGCGACTCACCTACCCTCTCTCGGTCGCGCCTGGCTGTGGCCCGGCGCGGTGCCCCCCGTTCGTTCCCGTTTCGGCCACAATCGAAACATCGCCGCCGCCCGCAACCCGGGGCCGTTCGGCGCGATTGGCCGCTCGCAACCCGGGTAATCGCGCAGACGTGTGGGGCACGTGGTCCATCGTCACCCTCGGCGGAACGATCGGCCTGATGCTGTTGATCGTCGGCCTTGCCTTCGGCGGCTGGCCGGTGCTGATCGCGGCCGCGATCTTCGTCGTCGTCGGCGGCGCGCTGCTCGCCGCGGCATCGCTGCGCCGCAGTCGCGAGTACGTCGAGCATGGCGACGAGGCCTCCGCCCCGCCGACCGCCGAACGCGGAGGCGCGCACGCCGCTCACGGAGTCCCACGCTCGGGCGGCGCGCCGGTGTCCGGCGAGGGCAGCTGAGTTCGCAACCGATCCATCGACCGATCGAAGGAGGCCCGATGCGCACCACCACGCGAGTCAGCCGGCTGACGGCGGCGGCCGCTGCCGGAGCCCTAAGCGAGTACTTCCTCGATCCCGACAACGGCAAGCGCCGCCGGCACGTCGCCCGCGACCGAGCGGTGGCCGTGGTCCGCCGCCCGGCGAGGACCGCGACCGCGGAGGCGCGCCGGGGGGCGACCCGGGTGCGCGGGCTGGTCCGCGGTGCGATCCACGACGTCACCAACTCCGGCGACCGCCGCGACCCCGCCCGGCTCAACGACCCGGCGCTCGAGGCGAAGGTCGAGACCGAGATCTTTCGCGCCGCCGATTCGCCGAAGGACTCGGTCAATGTCAACGTCGAGTCCGGGGTCGTCTACCTCCGTGGCGAGCTCGGCTCACGCGACGAGATCGAGGCCCTGGTCGAAGCCGCCCGGAACGTCGACGGCGTCGGCCAGGTTCGCAGCCTCCTCCACCTCCCCGGCGAGCAGCCACCGCCGAAGGAGCAGGCGCCGCGGTCCGTGGCGTAGGGCCGGCCGGCGTCAGCCGTCGTAGCGGCGGCGGCGGGCGAGCGGCGCCGCGAACCAGGTACCGATGATCACCGCCGCGAGGGTGCCGGTGGTCAGCCCGGCGGTCAGGGCGTCGAAGAGGTAGTCGCTGACGAGGAGCATCACCGCGCAGATCGCGACCCCGAGCAGCGTCAGGCCGATGATCGCCAGCCTGCTGGCGCTGAAGACGACGTAGTACTTCGCGTCGCGGCGGAACAGGATCCGGTGGCGGACGGGGCCGGCGATCAGCAGCACCGACGAGAGCGCCGTCGCCGCGAGGGCGACGAAGTAGACGCGCTCCTGGAACGCCGTGACGTCGTCGAACCCACGCTGGAAGGGCAGCAGGAGCAGGAACGCGAACATCACCTGGATCCCGGGCAGGGCGACTCGCAGGCCGCCGAGCAGCTCCTGGAAATTGCGATCGAGTCGCTCCTTCTCGGTCTCGTGAGGGCGGTCGGGCGCGGGCATGGAAGTACCTCTGCACCTCATCATCCCGCACTCGACGCGCGGCTTGACCGGCACCGCGGCGGGTGCGCACGTTCAATGCCGCCGGAACGGTGTCTCGCGCGGTGGTCATCGTGGTCGCGTGCACGCTGACCGGGACGGCGCGCGACCGTGATCGAGGGATCCAGCGGAACGCGCTACCCCGCGGCAATGCCCCCGACCGTCGAGCCGGCGCCCGCTGTTTCCGGCTCGGGCGCGGGGGTACGCGACGCGCGTGGACGGGGCGCGCAGCGCAGCCGAGCTGATACCCGCCGGCGGCGGCATCAAGGGACTTCGCGAGGCGGCCGCGGGCTGCCGCGCCTGCCCGCTGTGGCGAAGCGGCACCCAGACCGTGTTCGGAGCCGGGGCGGCGCGCGCGCCGGTGCTGCTCGTCGGCGAGCAGCCCGGCGATCGCGAGGACCTCGCGGGCAGGCCGTTCGTCGGCCCAGCCGGGCGGCTGCTCGATCGCGCGCTCTCCGAAGCGGGGATCGAGCCGAAGCAGACCTACAGGACGAACGTGGTCAAGCACTTCAAGTGGAAGCCGAAGGGCAAGCGGCGGATCCACCAGAAGCCCTCGAAGGGTGAGGTCGAGGCGTGCCGCCCCTGGCTCGATGCCGAGATCGAGCGCGTCCGCCCCAACGTCGTCGCGGTGCTTGGGGCGACCGCCGCCGGGGCCCTGCTCGGATCGAGCTTTCGGGTCACGCGAAGCCACGGCGAACTGCTCGAGGTCGACTTCGCGCCGGTCGCCGTCGCCACCTTCCACCCCTCGGCGATCCTCCGCGCGCCGGACGAGGCCGAGAGGCGCGCGGCGTTCGCGGAGCTCGTCGCCGACCTGCGGGTGGTCGCGCGGGCCGCCTCGGGTCGCGGCTAGCGCGACTGCTCGGCCTCGGGACCCTCCGCCTCGCCGGCCGCGGCGCCCTTCACCGGGCCGAGCGCGAGCAGGTCCCGCCGGGTGACGTCGATCAGGACCCCGGTCCGGCAATCCTCGACCAGCGCATGCTGCTCGAACAGCTCCTCGACGCAGTAGAGGTTCATCCCGTCGGTGAGGTAGTCGCCAGGGCGCGGGAGCTCGCCGGTACGGCCGGTGAAGCGCGCCGATGCGGAGGTCCGGCCGATCATCAGCGCAGCAGGATCGCGCTCACCGCGACCGCGGCCGGGGTCCCGTAGAGCGAGATGTCGGCGAAGAACGACCGCCAGAAGCCGCGGTAGGGACCCGACTGGAACAGGGTCAAGCCGACGATGTGCGCGAGGTTGATCAGCGCGAATGCGCCGGCGAGCAGGACCCGGGCGGCGCAGGAGTTGAAGCCCTCGTAGGCGATCTCGCCGCAGCTCGCGGCGAGGACCACGAGCGCGCCGGTACCGACGATCGCGATCAGGATCCCGGCGAGGTCGCGGGGGCTGAACGGCGGCAGGTTGCGCGAGCGTGTCTCGATCTCGCCGGGATCGACCTCCTGCTTGCCGGGACCGACCCGTTCGACGTCGGCAACGCGAGGAGCGCCGCTCTCGCCGTCACCGACGTAGAGCTCGACGATCGGAGGCTCGAAGCTCTTCTCGGCCTCGGAGATCTCCTCGTGCTCGTGGGCCGGCGGATCGTCCTTGTGGGCGACGATCACGATCTCGTCGGCCGCGAAGGTCTGGAGCGCGTCCTGGATCGCGAGCCGAAGGTCGGAGTCGCCGACCGCCCCGGTCGTGACGACACCGGGATCGCCGAGCTCCTCGAGCGCGCGATCGAGGCGGCCCTGCGCCTCGGCGATCGCGTCGTCGACGTCGCCCATCGCCCGCTCGACGACGTTCCTCGTCAGCGCCGGCGCCACGACCCGGACCTCGCGCGCGTCTCGCAGGCGATCGACGACCGCGCTCCTGACCTCGGGCCCAGCCAGATCGGCCGCGGCGACGATCAGGACTCGCCTGCTCACCGGTTCGCTCGGTACGGCCTCGCTCGCATCGCTCGGCCATCGCATACCCCTCTCGAGGGGCGTTAGTCGCCCCGCCGGGCGGGATCCGCTACCGCTCCGACCGGTCGAGCTCGGCGATCAGGAGCTTGGTGTGCAGGGCGGCGATCAGGTCGTTCAGCGGCTCGACCCCCGCCTCGACGATCTCGATCGCGCGGTCGGGGTCGACGTCGCCGGCGAGCCGCTCGGTCAGCACCTTGACCTCCTCGGCGACGAGCTGCTCGAGCGCGCGCTTGTAGCGCAGCGTGTCGTAGACGGTGAACCCGAGGCTCTCGTCGTAGCCGCCGGCGCGGAACCTCCCGATCGCCTCGATCACCCGTACGTCGGAGGGCGAATACCCGTCCCCGTCGGGAGTCAGCACGCCGAGCTCGGCGAGGCGGTCGAGGACCTCGGCGGGGATGTCGTAGCGCGCCCGCACCTCGGCCGCAGCGATCCGGGTGCGCTCACCGGCGAGCGCCCGTTGGAGGATCCGGTCCTCGAGCTCGACCATCGCCCGCAGCCGCTCCGGCTCGGCGTCCTCGCGCTCGAGCAGCTCGCGGATCACTCGCAGCGGCATGAACCGCTCCTCCTGAAGCTGCTTGATCAGCCGGATCCGCTCGACGAACTCCGGCGGGTAGTAGGCCATGTTGCGCGACGTCCGCACCGGCTCCGGCAGCAGCCCCTCGCGCAGGTAGTGGCGGACGGTTGCCACCGGTACGTCGGCGCGCTCGGCGAGCTCGGAGATCCGCAGGAGCTCCTGGGGTGGGGCGGTTATCGCCCCTGGATCGCGCTCCGCCCGGGAATCACCACTCCTTGTTCCTGGCTCCGCACTCACTGCATGAACCTCGCGTCGGTCGGCTCGCGGTCGGTGCCGGCGGCGACGCCGGACTCGAGCAGGGAGGCGATCTCCCCGGCGGTGAGGCCGGCCTCGGAGAGCACCTCCGTGGTGTGCTCGCCCAGCGCCGGCGCAGCCCGGGTCGGGTCGGCCGGAGTCCGCGATAGCTTCAGCGGGCTACCGAGCTGGCGGACGGTGCCGATTTCGGGCTGGTCGACCTCGACCACCATCTCCCGCTCGCGCACGAGCTCGGAGCCGAGCGCCTCGTCGAGGTCGAGGATCGGCTCGATGCAGCAGTCGTGCTCGTCGTTGAACGCTGCCCACTCGGCGCGCGTCCGGCTGCGAAAGACGTCCGCGACCGCCCGCCAGCCGTCGGAGCCGGGGGCCGCGAACTGCGCTTCGATCAGGTCCTCGCGCTCGATCCCGCGGCAGAAGGCCTGCCAGAACTTCGGCTCGAGCGCGCCGCAGCTCACCCAGCCGTCGGCGGCCTCGTAGGGCAGGTAGCAGGCGGCGCCGCCGTTCAGCATCCCGCGCCCGCGGCGCGGGACCTCGCCGTCGCAGAGGAACTGGGCGGCGACCATCGCCAGCCAGGCGAGCGAGCCGTCGGTCATCGAGACGTCGACGAGCTGCCCCTCGCCCGAGCGCTCGCGCTCCCGGAGCGCCGCGAGGACGCCGAATACCGCGACCAGCGCCCCGCCGCCGAGATCGGCGATCTGGCCCGCGGACTGGACCGGGGGGCCCTCGCTCGAGCCGGTCAGCCCGAGGAGCCCGTTGAGCGCGAGGTAGTTCGTGTCGTGTCCCGCCCGGGAGGCGTTGGGCCCGGTCTGGCCGTAGCCGGTGATCGCCGCGTAGACGATCCGCCGGTTGCGCTCCCGCAGCGCCTCGTAGCCCACCCCGAGGCGGTCGAGCACCCCGGGGCGAAAGCTCTCGAGGACGACGTCGGCCCCGTCGGCGAGGCGCAGGAAGGCCTCGCGGCCCGGCTCCGACTTGAGGTCGAGCCGAAGCGACCGCTTGCCGCGGTTGAGCGCCAGGTAGAGCGCCGAACGCGTTGCCAGCGACTGGCTCTCCTCGTCGCCGTAGTACGGCGGCGCCCAGCGGATGTAGTCGCCCATCCCCGTGTCCTCGACCTTGACGACGTCGGCGCCGAGGTCGGCGAGCAGCAGCGAGCAGAACCCCCCGGGGAGCAGCCGGGTCAGGTCGAGGACGCGCAGGCCGTCCAGCGCGCCGGCGTCAGTCAACGCCCGCCGCCCCCGGGATTCGAATCGGGGGAGCCCTTCCCGGACCCTGCCGCCCCCGGACGCGGTGCGGAGGAGGCGGCAGGCATTGATTCTTCGAGGCCGAGCATCTGACGCGCTTCGGCGACGGTTGCGGCGCGGCGGCCGACGTCCTCAGCCATCTGCCGCGCCTTCGCGACGAGGTCGCCGTTCGAGCGCGCCATCTCGCCGTTCGGCAGGTAGATGTTGTCCTCCAGCCCGGCGCGGACGTTGCCGCCGAGCGCGAGCGCCGCTCCGATCAGCCGCCACTGGTCGCGCGAGATCCCGATCACCTGCCACTGGTTCGGACCCTCGGCGCCGCCGGGGATCTGCTCCGACATGAAGGCGACGTTGCGGGCGTTCGGGCGGATCCCGCCGTTGACACCGATCACCAGCGAGATCTGAAGCGGCTCGGCGAGCAATCCCATGTCGAGCAGGGGATCGAGGTTGGCGACGTGGCCGGCGTCGAAGCACTCGTGCTCGGGCTTGATCTCGAGCTCGCGCATCGCGCTCAGGAACTCGATGATCGTGTCGAACGAGTTCTCGAACACCGCCTTGAAGACGAAGTCCTTGCGCCGTCGCGAGTACTTCGCGTAGTTCATCGAGCTCATGTTGAGCGCGGCGACGTCGGGGAGGAGCTCGCGCAGGTAGGCGATCCGCTTCGAGACCGGCACCCCGATCGCGCCGGTCGAGTAGTTGACGATCACGTCGTCGACCTCGGCCCTGATCGCCGCCGTGATCGCGCGGAAGTCCTCGATCTCGTAGCTCGGCGTGCCGTCGGGGGTTCGCGCGTGGATGTGGATCTGCGACGCCCCCTCGTCGACCGCGCGCCGCGCCTCAGCGGCGTACTCCTCGGGCGTATACGGGATCGCCGGGCACTGGTCGCGGTTCGCGATCGCGCCCGAGATCGAGCACGAGATGATCACGGGGTCCTCGAACTGGCTCATCGCCCCGACCCCGGCGCCCGCGTCGACTTGATGACGCTTAGCGCAACAAACTCGACGCGCGCTGTCGCGGTTGGCGCCGCGGCGGGGGTCATACGGGCATCACTCCGTGCTTTCGCCACGGTCGCTCGACCCGCTTCCCCGCGGCCATCCGCAGCCCGCGGATGATCGTCGGACGGGTCTCGCGCGGGTCGATGATGTCGTCGATCATCGCGTTGCCGGCGGCGATGTAGGGGTCGATGATCTTCTTCACCTCGGCAACCATCTCGGCGCGCTTGGCGTCGGGGTCCTCCGCCGCCTCGATCGCCGAGCGGCCGATGATGTTGACCGCCCCCTCGGGGCCCATGACCGAGATCTCGGCCGACGGCCAGGCGACGATCAGGTCAGGCTCGTACGCCTTCCCGCACATCACGTAATAGCCCGCGCCGTAGGCCTTGCGAACGACGACCGTGATCTTCGGAACCGTCGCCCGCGAGACCGCGTAGAGCATCTTCGCCCCGTGGCGGATGATCCCGGCGTGCTCGACCTTCGAGCCGACCATGAATCCCGGCACGTCCTGGAGGAAGACGAGCGGGATGTTGAACGCGTCGCAGAGGTTGATGAACCGCGCCGCCTTGTCGGCGGAGTCGTTCTCGAGGATGCCGCCGAGATGCTTCGGCTGGTTGGCGACGATCCCGACCGGCATCCCCCCGAACCTGGCGAGGCAGGTGATGATCGTGCGCGCGAACCTCGGCTTGACGTCGAAGTAGGAACCCTCGTCGACGATCTCGGCGATGACGTCGTACATGTCGTAGGGCCGGCGGGCGGACTCGGGGACGATGTCGAGGAGCCGCTCGGACATCCGGTCGTCGGAGTCGGACGTCCCGCGCACCGGCGGGCTCTGCTCGCAGCTCGAGGGGAAGAACGAGAGGTAGCGCTTGACCGCGTCGATGCACTCGCGGTCGTCGGCCACCTCGAGGTCGCCGACCCCCGACTTGCGGCAGTGGACCTTGGCGCCTCCGAGCTGCTCCATCGAGACGTCCTCGCCGGTGACCGCCTTCGTCAGGTACGGCCCCGCGAGCGCCATCGCTCCCTGACCGGAGACCATCGGCACGAAGTCCGACAGCGCCGGGATGTACGCCGTCCCGGCCGCGCACGGACCCATCATCGCCGCGACCAGCGGAACGACCCCCGACATCGTCACCTCCTCGCGGAACAGGTGCCCGGAGCCGGCGAACAGCGACCCGGCCGCCTCCTGGATCCGGGCCCCGGCGGAGTCGAGCAGCCAGATCAGCGGGATTCGCTTCTGGAGCGCGAGCTCGCGTAGCCGCGAGACCTTGAGCTCGCCGGTCATCCCCATCGACCCGGCCATCACGGTGAAGTCGTAGGCGGCGATCGCGCACTGCCGGCCGTCGACGTCGCCCCAGCCGGTGATCACGCCGTCGGCCGGCGCGTCCTTGCCCTCCATCGCCCGCTGCGAGAAGTGCGGCCCGCCGTGGATCCCGAGCTCGACGAAGGTACCCGGGTCGACGAGCAGGTCGAGGCGCTCGCGGGCGGTCAGCTTCCCGCGCTCGTGCTGGAGCGCGATCTTCTCTTCGCCGCCGCCGAGCTTCGCGCGCTCGCGGCGGGCGTGGAGGTCCTCGACCAGCGCCTTCATTCCCGTCTCGGCGCCGTGCTCGGTCTCCGCGGGCGCCTCGGGGGAGTCGCTGCCCGCCGCCTGCTCCGCTTCGCGTCCGGGAGCGGCGGGGTCAGAACCAGGGCCTGCCGCCTGCTCCGCTTCGTGTCCGCGGGCGACGGGGTGACTGCCAGGGCGGTCTTCCCTGTTCTCCGTCATCGCCCCTTCCACTCCGGGTCGCGCTTCTCGAAGAACGCGGTCACACCCTCGATCGCGTCCTCGCTCGAGAGCTCGATCGTCAGCTGCGACCGCAGGTAGTCGAGCGCCTCGCGCAGCGGCAGGTCCATCTGCCGCCAGATCGCGTCCTTGCCGAGGCGCATGATCAGCGGCGACTTCGAGGCGAGCTTGCCCGCCCACTCGGCGACCGCGGCGTCGAGCTCGGATGCCGGCACGACCTTGTTGACGATCCCCGCCTCGCGAGCCTCCTCCGCGCTGAGCCGCTCCCCGAGCAGCAGCATCTCGGTCGTCTTCTTTCGCGGGACGTTGCGGTAGATCAGCGCCATGATCATGAACGGGAACAGCCCGACGTTGATCTCGGGGGTCGCGAACTTCGCCTCCTCGGCGGCGACGATCAGGTCGCAGGCGAGGGCGATCCCGAGCGAGCCGGCGAGGACGTGGCCGCTCGCGGCGACGATCGACGGCTTCCCGAGCTCGCCGAGCAGGGTGAAGATGCGCACGAAGCGCTCCGACGCGATGTGCTTGTGGACGATCGGGGCGTCGGCGCCGAACCCGGCGAGGTTGGCGCCCGAGGAGAAGACCTTCTCGTGCGACGACGCGAGGACGACGACCCTGACCGCATCGTCGTCGCGGACCGCGGTCAGCGCCGCGATCAGCTCGTCGAGCATCGCGTCGGAGAGCGCGTTCCGGGTCTCGGGATCGTCGAGGGTGATCGTCGCGACGCCGGCCTCGTCGACGCCGTAGCGGATCTTCTCGTAGCTCTCCCCGGCCATGAGGTAGGAAGTATTACTCTACACTTCACGCCGGCAGCGCGCAACGAGAGGAGAGAGGCAGTGGCGACCGCAACCGTGATCAAGCCCGACCACGAGGCGACCCGCAGGCACCTGCTGTTCACCGACGAGCACGAGGCCCTGCGCGAGTCGATGCAGGCCTGGGTCATGAACGAGCTTCACCCCCACCGCAACGAGTGGGAGGAGACGCTGTGGCCGAGCGAGGTGATGCGCCGCGCGGGCGAGCTCGGCTATCTCGGCCTCTGCTTCCCGGAGGAGTACGGCGGCCAGGGCGGCGACTACTACTACTCGCTGGTCCGCGCCGAGTGCATGAGCTATACCGGCTCCGGCGGCACGGTGATGGGGTTCGCGGTCCAGACCGACATGGTGCTCCCCGTGATCCACCTGCTCGGCACCGAGGAGCAGAAGCAGCGCTACCTGGTGCCGGGGATCAAGGGCGAGAAGATCGGCTGCCTCGGGATCACCGAGCCGGGCGCCGGCTCCGACGTCGCGGGTATCCGGACGAAGGCGATCCGCGACGGCGACGAGTACGTGATCTCTGGCTCGAAGACGTTCATCACCAACGGCCCGCGCGCCGACTTCATCGTCCTCGTCGTCAAGACCGACCCCGACGCCCGCCACGAGGGGATCAGCCTCGTGATCGTCGACCTCCGCGACGAGGCCGGTGAGCACGTGCCCGGGTTCACCGTCTCGCGCGAGCTCGAGAAGATGGGGATGCACGCGTCCGACACCGGCGAGCTCACCTTCGACGAGGTCCGGATCCCGGCCGACGCGCTGCTCGGCACCGAGGGCAAGGGCTTCTACCACATCTCGTGGGAGCTTCAGGGCGAGCGTCTTGTCGCCAGCGCCGGCGCGAATGCCGCCGCCGAGCGGCTGTTCGAGCGCGCGCTCGCCTACGCCAAGGAGCGCGAGGCGTTCGGGCGCCCGATCGGCCGCTTCCAGTCGATCCGCCACAAGTTCGCCGAGATGGCGACGAAGATCGAGGCCTCGAAGCAGTTCACCTACTCGGTCGCCTGGCGCTACGCGAACGGGGAGTACCCGGTGCGGGAGATCACCGAGGCGAAGCTGTTCAGCTCGCGGATGGCCTGCGAGGTCGCCGACGAGTGCGTCCAGATCCTCGGCGGCTACGGCTACATGAGGGAGTACGAGGTCGAGCGCGCCTACCGCGACCTGCGGCTGAACCGGATCGGCGCCGGCACCGACGAGATCATGCTCGACGTGATCGGGCGCTCGTACGGGCTCTGAAAGACGCCGTTTGATATCGCTTCCGGGTTGATATCGGAAGCAGTATCATCGGCTCATGAGCGAGGCCGGCGACTTGATCAGGAGGGCGCGTGAGCGCTCGCGGATAAGTCAGCGCGAGCTGGCGCGTCGTGCCGGGACGAGCCAAGCGTCGATCAGCAGGATCGAGCGCGGCCTCGAGGAGCCGACCCTGGCCCGAATCGAGCAGATCCTCGCCGGCCTCGGCTGGCGACCGGTGATCGAGCTCGAGCCGATCGCCGCCCACGACGCCGAGCCGCGGCGGCTCTACGAGCAGGCCGGCGCCGATCCCGCGGCGCGCCTCGAAGGCGGGCTCAACTGGATCGATTTCGGCCGCGAGCTGCTCGGGGCTGCGCGTGACGGCGGCGACTGAAGGGGGCGACGACAGCCGCGGACGGCCGCCGGCCGATCCACGCGCGATCCTGGCCGTGCTGCACACGCATCTCGTCGACTTCTTGGTCGTCGGTGGGCTCGCCGTAATCGCTCACGGCTACACCCGGTTCACTCAGGATCTCGACATCCTGCCTTCCCCGGCCGACGCGAATGCGGCCCGACTCGCCGCCGCCCTGCGCGAACTCGAGGCGGTGGCCGCGGGCATGCGTGGCGAGCGCCTTCCGCTCGACCTCACTCACCCCGAGAGCCTCGTGGTCGGCAACTACTTCCTGATCACGAAGCACGGCGCAATGGACCTGTTCAACGGGCCGCGCCCGGACCTGCTCCGGTACCGCCGCCTCGACGCGGCGGCCGTGGAGCTCGAGGTCCTCGGTACGACGATCAAGGTCATCTCCAAGGCCGATCTGATCGCGATGAAACGCGAGGCGGGGCGACCGAAGGACCTGGCCGACATCGCCGCGCTGACCGAGGTCGAGCGCAACCCGTAGGCGTCGGAAGGCACCGCGCCCGCGACGGCGCGGTGCTGGTCTCGATCAGCCGAGCGCGAGCGCGAGCTGCTCGCCGCCGCTGGCGAGCGCGCGGGCACGGCGCGCCTCGAGCGCGTCGGCGTAGACCCCATGCCTGCTTGACCGCGGCGCGAGCCCGTCGATCCCGTAGGCCTCGGACATCGCCCTCCGAAGCGTGTCGCGAAACTGCGCGCCGTGCCAGCGGCGGTGTCCGGGCTCGACGCCGACGTGGAGGTGGACGAGCTCGTGGAGCAGCGTCTCCTCGACGTCGCCGAGCCGGATCCCCGGGTAGGCGGTGATCGAGATCCGCCATTCGTCGGGGACCGCGAACCCGAGCCGGTTCGGGCGCCGCGAGGCGCGCCTGACCTTGATCGCCGGCGCCTCGCGGGCGAGCCTGCCGCCGCTGAACACCGGCAGCTCGCGGAGCCGGTCGGCCTCCCGGCGGACCTCGAGGCCCGCGACCTCGAAGCGGCGCCGGGGCGCCTCGGGCGCCGCTGTCGTCCTCCCGCGCACGCGCGGGACGCTAGACCGCGGCCCGGTCGGCTGCGCTCACTCCCCGTCGAGGCCCCAGGAGAGCACCCGGTCGGGATGGATGCGGATCAGCGGCCGCGGCTCGCGAACCGCCTCGGCGCGGCCGCGAACCTCGACCGCGCGCGGACGCCACGGGTCGACGCTCGCGAGCTCGTCGACGACGATCGCCGCCCGGCCCGAGCGGGCGACGTCGCGGAACTTCTTCGTCCGCTCGAAGTCGTGGCCGCCGACGTCGATCGTGTCGTGCTTCGGGTTGTAGCTCCAGCCGACCGGGACGACGTGCGGGGTCCCGTCCTTGCCGACGGTGGCGACGCGGCCGAGCCGGCGGCCCCCGTTCAGGTAGGCGAGCTCGGCTTCGCTGAAGGCGCTCATCAGTGGTTCTCCCCGGCTCGCAGCCGCGCGAGAACCGCGTCGATCCTGCGCCGGGCCTCGGCACGGGTCGCCAGCGCGTAGGACGGATCGCCGCTGCTCGCCGCCCACGGAACGAGCACATCGAAGTCAAGCTCGCGGATCAGCTCGAGGCTGTCGGCATACGCGGCCCGGTCGCTCGAGCCGAGCACGGCCGCGACCCACTCGCCGTCGCGCAGGTAGAGGCTGTCGCCGGTGAACAGCAGCCGGAGCCCTCCGCTCCGCCACAGATACGTGGTCGCCCCGGGAGTGTGCCCGGGCGTCGGGATCACCTCGAAGTCGTCGTCGAGCAGGTGCCGGCGCGAGAAGCCGGCGCGAACGTCGAGGCTCGCGGCCACCGGACCCTCGTCGGCGCGATGGATGTAAAGCGGCGCGCCGGGGCCGCCGGAGGCGAACATCGCCTCGTGGCGGTGGTTGAGGTACTGGCGCGAGACGCCGCCGAGCCGCTCGAGCTGCTCCCGCGCCGATCCGAGCCCGTCGACGCTGTAGACGAGCAGGTTGCCAGCCGCGCGGCGCAGCAGGAACGCCCTGATCGCGAGCGAGGAATCGAACGGCAGCGCCTGCGGCCGGCTTGCGTAGAGGTGGGGGATCTCCGGGTCGACCGGCGCGAGCGCGGTTGCCGCCCCGGGATCGGTCGTGGTCGCGTTCATCGCCGCTCCTTCCGGGTCGGGGTTGGCGCCCGCCGTGGCGGGCAGTGTTGAAGCTACGGCGTGGCCGGTCTTGGTTTCCAGGGGCAATTGGTCCTAGGACCCTGACGCCGTTCGGGGAGCAGCTCTGCGCCCTCTGCCTCCCCCCGCGGCGCGGGCCCGGGCCGAGCGCATAGAGTCCGCGCGAACGAAACCGAATCGGGAGAGTGGCTTGACGATGGGACTGCTGGAGGGCAAGGCGGCGATCGTGACCGGATCGGCGCGCGGGATCGGCCGGGCGACGGCGGAGCGGTTCGCCGCCGAGGGGGCGAAGGTGCTGATCAACGACATCGACGCCGACGCCGCCGAGCAGGCAGCATCGGAGATCGACGCCGAGACCGCGGTCTTCGCCGGCGATCTGACCGAGCCGGGAGTCCCCGATGACCTGGTCGCGAAGGCCGTCGATGCGTTCGGGTCGGTCGACATCGCGGTCAACAACGCCGGCTACACGTGGGACGGCGTCGTCCACAAGATGGGCGACGAGCAGTTCCAGGCGATGCTCGACATCCACACCGTGGTCCCGTTCCGGGTCGCGCGCGCGCTCGCGCCGCACTGGCGCGAGGCGGCGAAGCGGGAAGCGGCCGAGGGCGAGGAGATGTTCCGCAAGATCGTCAACGTGACCTCGATCTCGGGGACGATGGGCAACGCCGGCCAGGCCAACTACTCGGCGGCGAAGGCGGGTGTGGTCGGGCTGACGAAGACCCTGGCGAAGGAGTGGGGACAGTTCAAGATCAACGTCAACGCCGTCGCCTTCGGGTTCATCGAGACGCGGCTCACGCAGGCGAAGGAGAAGGGCGAGCAGATCGAGGTCGGCGGCGAGAAGGTCGGCCTCGGGATCCCCGAGCAGATGCGGGCGATGGCCGGGATGATGATCCCGCTCGGCCGCCCGGCGCAGCCGGCGGAGGCGGCGGCGCCGGTGCTGTTCCTCGCCTCCGAGCTCAGCAACTACGTCCACGGCCAGGTGCTGAACGTGACCGGCGGCCAGTTCGGCGGCATGTACGCCTGAGTTCGGTGCGATAGATGGCCGCCGCCGACCGCAGCTCGCCCCCGCCGCTGACCTTCCTCGGCGCGCCGGTCGACTCGGTCGGGCGCGCGGGCGGGACCGAGCACGGTCCTCGCGCGCTGCGGGAGCTCGGCCTCGTCGCGGCGCTCGGCGGCCCCGATGCGGGCGACCTCCCGGTCCGGATCCGCGGCGAGGTGCGCGACGCCGAGACCGGCGTCGTCGCCAGCCCGGACGTCCTCGCGACGACGGCGGCGGTGCGCGAGGCAGTGGCGCGGATGGTCGCCGACGGCGAGCGGCCGTTCGTCTGTGGCGGCTGCTGCTCGCTCGTCCCCGGCGCCCTCGCGGGCGCGCGCGACGCGTACGGCAGCGTCGGCCTCGCCTACGTCGACGGCCACCTCGACCTCTACGACGGCCGCACCTCGCCGACCGGGGAGGCGGCCGACATGCCGGTCGCCGTCGCGCTCGGCTTCGGCCCCGAACGCTGGGTCGAGGCCTGCGGCGGCCCGTCGCTCGAGCCGGAGCGGACCGCGATCGTCGGCCACCGCGACCAGGACGAGTCGCGCGGCTACGGAATGCTCCAGCCCGAGGAGCTCCCCGGGTTGATCCATCCCTCGATCGACGACGTCCGCGCCGAGGGCCCCGCCACCGTCGGCGGGCGAGTCGCCGCCGAGCTCGCAGCCGCGGGCCCGTTCTGGCTCCACTTCGACGTCGACGTCCTCGACGAGGAGGTCTTCCCGGCCACCGACTACCTGATGCCGGGAGGGATGACGTGGGAGGAGACCGAGCCGCTCCTCGCCGCCTTCCTCGCCTCGCCGGCCCTGATCGGAGCGTCGCTCGGCTGCTACAACCCGGACAAGGACGACTCCGGGCGGGCGTGCGGGCGGGCGCTGGTCGGCGCCCTCGCCGCCGGGCTCGGCTGACAAGCCCGCACTGACCGTGATCGCCGGCGGGTTCGCCGACGAAGACAAGCGCCCCGGGGACGGTGACCTTGACCACCTGGGTGAAGGCGGGGTTCGAGTGGAGACCGTTCGGGTTGAGATGCGTCGTCGTATCGCACCAGTTATACTGGTGCCAGCGTGAGAAGGCAAGACCTTCCCCCCGATCTCCGGCGCCGGTTCCGCACCGGGCGGCCGTGCCTCGACTTCACCCATACCGGCGGCGAGGGCGAGTTCGCCGCCTGGGAGCTCCTCCACGAGCCCGCCGACGTTGCGCGCTTCCTCGGCGTCGTCGTCGGCGTCGACGGGCTCCGCGTCCGGCGCGCCGACCTGCCGGCGGTGCGCCGGCTGCGGGGGGCGATCACCCGCGCCGCCCGCCTCGCCGCGAGCGGCGGCTCGGCCGCGGGCGCCGACGTCGCCGCGATCAACGCGGCCGCCGACCACGCCCCCCTCGTCCCGCGGCTGACGGCGGGAGGAGAGTCGACGCTCGTGCCCGGCACCGCGCGCCAGGCCCTCTCGGCCCTCGCCCGCGACGCGATCGACCTCTTCTCCTCCCCGCTCGCGGGGCGGATCCGGGTCTGCGCCGCCGACGACTGCGGCCTCCTGTTCGTGGACGCGTCGCGACCCGGTCGCCGCCGCTGGTGCTCGATGGAGCGCTGCGGCGACCGGGCGAAGAAGCGAAAGGCCCGGGGCCATGGGTGAGCGCCCGGTCGGGCTGACTCGCGACGCCGGCTGGCAGATCGGGGTCTCGCGGACCCTCCCGGTGACCGCCGAGGAGGCGTGGGATCTGCTGACTTCGCCCGGCGGCCTCGCGCTCTGGCTCGGTCAGGGCCTCTCGGCGCCGGCGAAGGGCGCGCGCTACCGAACCGCCGACGGAACCGAGGGCGAGTTCCGCAGCGTCCGCCCGGGCGACCGCGTTCGGCTCACCTGGCGGCCTCGCTGGCGCGAGCGCGAGGCGATCGTCCAGGTCGTGCTCGTCGCGACGCCGACCGGGTGCTCGGTGCGGTTTCACAGCGAGCGGTTCGACAGCGCCGCCGAGCGGGAGCGGATGCGCGAGCACTGGCGCGACGCCCTCGACCGGATCGAACGGGCGCTCGCCGGCGGCCCGGACGAGAATCGTCCCGTCCGGGATCGTATGGGGACCGAACTAGATTGATAGGATCGTGCACATGGGCACGAACACGATGCCGGCAGCCCCTGAGGCGCCGGAGGCGCTCGCCACAGATCTCTGCTGGCTGCTCTCGCGCGCCAACCAGGCGATGGGCTCACAGCTCGCAGCCGCCCTCGAGGACCTCGGGCTCTCGCCGCGCGGATACCACGTGCTGCGGGCGGCGATGGCGGGAGAGCACTCCCAGATCGAGCTCGCGCGCACGGTCGGCCTCGACAAGACGACGATGGTGGTCACGCTCGACGAGCTCGAGGAGGCAGGCCTCGCCGAGCGTCGCCCGTCGCCGACCGATCGGCGCGCGCGGGTGATCGCGGTCACCGATGCCGGCGAGCGGAAGGTGGCCGAGGCCGACGAGATCCTCGCCGAGGTGCGTCGGGAGGTGCTCGAGTCGATCCCGGAGGCCGATCGCGAGGTCTTCCTCGCCTCGCTGCGGAGCCTCGTCTGCGAGCGGCTCGACGACCCCGACTGCGCCCCGCTGACGCGCAAGCGTTCCGCTCGCGCCTGAGCCGCGCGCCGCTTTCGAGGCGCTGACGGCTGGCAGATCGGCGTCTCGCGGACCCCCTATCCCCCCGGCCCGGGCCGCGGCCGGTCGCGGATTCGCGATCCGGCCGTGGACATTTCGCGAGAGATGATCCCAAACAAGACGATCTGCTACGGTTCCATCTCGTTCGAAACTATCCCTCGCAGGAGGACCGCACGAGATGACCAACCCCGCAGCATCGATCGACGAGACCGGCACGACCGCCGAGCGCGCGCGCTGGATCGCCCTGCTGGTGCTCTGCACCGGATTCCTGATGATCATCCTCGACCAGACGATCGTCAACGTCGCGCTGCCGACGATCCAGGACGACCTCGAGTTCTCCCAGTCGGGCCTCGCCTGGGTCGTGAACGCGTACCTGATCGCGTTCGGCGGGCTGCTCCTGCTCTCCGGCCGGATCGGCGATCTGATCGGCCGCAACCGCGTCTTCGTCGCCGGGCTCGGGGTCTTCACCCTCGCGTCGCTGCTCTGCGGCCTCGCCCAGAGCCAGGCGATGCTGATCGGCGCCCGCTTCCTCCAGGGCGCCGGCGGCGCGATGGCGTCGGCGGTGATCCTCGGGATGATCGTGACGATGTTCCCGAAGCCCGGCGAGCAGGCGAGGGCGATCGCCGTCTACAGCTTCGTCGCCTCGGCGGGAGGGGCGATCGGCCTGCTCGCCGGCGGCGTTCTCACCCAGGCGCTGAGCTGGCACTGGATCTTCTTCGTCAACCTGCCGATCGGGATCGTCGCCCTGATCGCGGCGACGCGGCTGCTCGCCCGCGAGCGCGGGATCGGGCTCGACCGCGGCGCCGACGTCCCCGGCGCGGTGCTGATCGTCGCCGCGCTGATGCTCGGCGTCTACGCGATCGTCGGCGCGGCGGAGGAAGGCTGGGGGTCGGCGCAGACCCTGGGTCTCGGCGGCGTCGCCGTCGGCCTGCTGGCGGCGTTCATCGCCCGCGAGTCGCTCACCGGCCAGCCGCTGGTGCCGCTGCGAATCTTCCGCTCGCGCAACGTCTCCGGGGCGAACGTCGTCCAGGCGCTGATGGTCGGCGGGCTGTTCGGGGTCTTCTTCCTCGGCGCCCTGTTCATGCAGCGGGTGCTCGCCTACGACGCGATCGAGATCGGGCTCGCGTTCCTCCCCGTCGCGCTGTCGATCGGGGCGCTCTCGCTCGGGCTCTCGGCGCGGATGATCACCCGCTTCGGCGCCCGGACGACGCTGATCCCCGGCCTCGTGCTGATCTCGGCCGGCCTGCTCTACTTCCAGCGGGTTCCGCTCGAGGCGTCGTACATCGCCGACATCTTCCCGGCGATGCTGCTGATCGGCGTCGGCGCCGGGCTCTCGTTCCCGTCGCTGATGACGCTGGCGATGTCGGGCGCGACGGCGAGCGACTCCGGGCTCGCCTCGGGGCTCGTCAACACATCGATGCAGATCGGCGGCGCGCTCGGGCTCGCCGTCCTGGCGACGCTCTCGACCTCGCGCAGCGACAGTCTGCTCGCCGCCGGCGAGGCACTGCCGGTCGCGCTCACCGACGGCTACCAGCTCGCGTTTGTGATCAGCGCCGGGCTCGTCCTCGCCGCGCTCGCGCTCGCGGTCACCGTGCTGCGGCCCGAGCCCGACCCGGCCGCCGACGCCGAGCCGGCGGCCGAGCCGATGCCGA
>DATHVI010000125.1:0-31367 GCA_035461385.1 Solirubrobacterales bacterium | reverse complement strand
GTGCCTGAATGGTGGGCGGCAACGCCTGCAACCGCGCCGCGACGGAACGGGACGGCGTCATGGTGGCCGGGGGCGCGTCAGCCACCCCAGGCGCTGTTGCCACCTCGGCTCGCCTGGCGTCGCTCACCACGGTTGTCGCTTCGCACCCACGAGCCGGTAATCGGGATGCCGCCTTGCTTGCTGCAACGTCGAGGTGTTTGGACCGCGCATCGTGTCAGTGAACCGCCGGTGCGGGAGCCTGCGTGAAGTCCGGCGCCGGGTCACCGAACACGTGATGATTGAACCAGCGCAGGTTGTGTTCCATCACCGCGCGCATCGATCGCGGCTTGTTGATGCCGTGTCCGAACCCCTTGTAGACCAGCATCTCAACGGGAACACCGCGTGCTTCGAGGCCCAGCCGCAACTCGTACGCGTTGGCGATCGGCACGCGTCGGTCGAGCTCGCCGTGCTGGATGAGCGTCGGCGTCCGCGCGTCGAGCACGTGGGTCATCGGCGACGTCCTGCGATAGATCTCCGGGGCGGCGGCCGGGTCGGCGCCAAGGTACTGCAGCGTGAACGGCGTGATGTCGGTGTTGTAGTAGTACGTGGCCCAGTTGGAGATACCGGCGCCCACTGAGATGGCCTTGAAGCGCGTCGTGGTCGTCGTCAGGAACGCCGAGATGTAGCCGCCCTGGCTCCAGCCCATGCACCCGAGCCGCTCGTTGTCGACGAGTCCCTTCGCCACGAGTGCGTCGATGCCGGAGAGGACGTCCCAGGCGTCACCGACGCCGAGGTTCTTCAGGTTGAGGCGCCGAAAGCGTTCCCCGTACCCGGCGCTGCCGCGGTAGTTGACCTTCAGGACCAACGCCCGCCGCGCCACCCACAGGTCGATGGGGTAGTAGCGCGAGTCCAGCAGCGTCGGCCGATCGGTGCCGGTCGGACCGCCGTGAATGACGCACAGCAACGGATAACGCCTCGTGGGATCGAAGTCCGCCGGCTTCACCAGCACACCTTCGAGGGGCTCGCCATCCTGACTCGTCCACGACACGACGTCGCGCGTCCCGAGCGTCCAGTCGGCCACCTGCGCCGTGCTGTCGGTCAGCGCGCGTGGCATGAACGGGTCGAGGGTCGCCACGTGTACCTCGGGCAGGCTCGTTACACTCGCTGACACGAACGCCGCCCGCGTGCCGTCGGTCGTCAGGGTGACACCCGATGCCACGAGTGCGTCGGGCGCCGACACGCGACGGATGGCGCCGGTTGCGGGATCCGCGGCGAACAGGTGCGCAGCCATCTTCACCAGGCCCGTGAACCACACCCCCTGCGGCGTCCATGCCACGGGCGACGCGTCCTCGTCGAAGGCGCTGGTGATGACGCGGATGTCGCCGCCGTCCGCGGGGACCACCGCAAGACGTGTGTTCGCGTGGTAGTACGCGGGATCGCCCATGGCGGTCGTGAACACGAGTGACCGGCCGTCCGGAGACCAGCGCGGCGATCCGTCCGGACCGGGCTGCTCGACCACCGGCCGCACGTCACCCCCCGCGCGTGTGACGACGAAGATATCGGCCGTGCCGCCATCCACGAGGTCGGGCGTGCGCGTCGCGCTGACGGCGAGCCGCCGGCCGTCCGGCGACCAGCTGAACGCGCCCACGCTCATGCTCGTGCCGCTGGTCAACGCGATGCCTGCGGCCGGGGCTGGGACGGGGGCGGCGTGCGTCTGATAGACCGCCAGAAGGAACAGGTGCACGAATCGGTAGTCGCGGCGGACGACCTCGAAGTCGCCGTACTGTTCCTTGCGGGCCTTCGTTGCCGCCTCGTCCGTCACCGCGCTCGTGAACGCGATGGCGTTGCCGTCCGGCGCCCAGGCGTGGGCGTTCACTGCGACCGCGGCCCTGGTGAGGCGGATGGACTCGCCGCCGTCCGGACGGATGGCGAAGATCTGTGCCGTCTTCTCGTGACGCGGACTGATGAACGAAATCCAGCGGCTGTCGGGTGACCACTGCAGGTTGCTCACCGAGCCGGCGCCCCGCGTGAGCTGTACGCGCGTGCCCGTCTCCGTGTGCGCCACCCACAATTGCGTGGTGAACTCGTCGGCCTCGAAGTCTGTCTCCGATTGCAGATACGCGACGTATGTGCCATCGGGTGAAATCACCGCGCCAGAGACGGTGGCGAGCGACACGAGCTGGTCGATGGTCGGGACGACCTGTGTGTTCTGCTGGCCCAGGGCCGGCACAGGAACCGCCGCGCACCCAGCCGCCAGCAGTGCCGCGAACAGGGCACGTACCGGTGTCGTCGTCAGGCGCCCCATGGAATCGTGCGCCCCTCACGGGCCGAGCGATGCGCCGCCTCGAGAATCTCGGCCGCGCGCATGTTGACCGCCATCGACGCGAGTGGTGGCACCTCGGCACGTCCAGCCAGCAGGGCCCGGATGTTGTCGAGCGCCGGCCCGTACGAGATACCGTCGTCTGCGGCGGCAAGCCGCGCGCCCGCATGGTGTGTCTCACGGTCGCCCCGCAAGCGCTTCAGCTGATACTCCTCGCGTCCCACGCTGAAAAATGCCGCCTGCTCGCCGTACACCTCGAGGTCCTTGCGGTGATACGGCCAGTTCCACGAGGCCTGGATGATGCCCTGCGTCTGCGGGTAGGCCACGACGATGGTCGCCTCGTCGTCCACCTTCGCGTACGCAGGGTCGCGCTTGAGCTTCTGGAACGTCGCGCTTACCGATACGGGTGTCTGCCCGCGCATCAGCCAGGCAATCAGATTGGCGCCGTAGCAGCCGAAGTCCATGCTCGCGCCGCCACCGTTCTTGACGGGGTCGCTGAGCCACCCGAAGAACTCGGGCTGCGTGCCGATCTCCTTCGGCCCCGGGTGGCCGTCCATCACCACGATCTTCCGCAACGGGCCGAGCGTGCCGTCCACGTGCGCGAGACGCCAGGCGGCGTCGGTGTTGGTGTACCAGCTCGTTTCGAGTTGCGTGAGGACGTGCACCTTGTGTTGCGCCGCCAGCGCTTCGATCTGGCGCGCGTGGTCGAGGTTCACGGCGAGTGGCTTCTCGACCATCACGTGGACGCCGCGCGGCGCGCACGCCTGCACGACAGCCAGATGATCGAACGACGTCCCGAACCCCGCGACGAGGTCGGGGGTGGTCGCGGCGAGCAGACTCGGCAGGTCGTCGAACAGCATCGACGCGGGGAACTCGTGCTGCGCGGCGTAGCGGTCGCGCACGGCGCGATCGCTCTCGGCGATGCCGACGAGGTCCACCTGCGGATGGCGCTTCGCGACGTTGAGGAAGCCGCGCACGTGCCCGTGCACGAGTCCAGAGACGGCGACCTTCAGCGGCACGTCGGGTTGTCTGGCCTGCGTGGGGAGCACGCTGGCAGCCACGAGGGCGGAGGCCTGCGCGAGGAACGTGCGTCGCGAGGACGAGAGTGAGGTGGTGGGTGTATCCATGAGGGCGGCCTGGCTCCTGGCTGGCGCGCCCGTGTCACGTCCGGTGACCCGGCGGGTCGCCGGACCGGCGTCGCGGGAGCGGCGCACGGCCCGGCATGCCGGGGTCCTACGTGGTCGTGGTCGCGCTCTGTTCTTCCGGCTTGTGCGTGACGGGGTTGAGGAAGGGCATCATGGCGCGCAGCTGCGCACCGACTTCCTCGAGCTGCTGATTCTGCTCGGCCTGCCGAATCGCGGTGAAACGGGGGCGCCCCTGCTTGTTCTCCTCGATCCACGCCTTGGCGAAGGTACCGTCCTGAATCTCCGCCAGCAGCTGCTTCATCGCCTTGCGCGTCTCGTCGGTGACGATGCGCGGGCCGGCGACGTAATCGCCGTGCTCGGCCGTGTCGCTGACCGAGTACCGCATGTAGTTGAGGCCGCCACGATACATCAGATCGACGATCAGCTTCAGCTCGTGCAGGCACTCGAAGTAGGCGAGCCGGGGGTCGTATCCGGCCTCGACCAGGGTCTCGTAGCCGGCCCGGACGAGCTCGGTGACCCCCCCGCAGAGCACCGACTGCTCGCCGAAGAGGTCGGTCTCGCACTCGTCCTTGAACGTCGTCTCGATGATCCCCGCGCGGCCGCCGCCGATCCCGCTCGCGTAGGCGAGCACGAGCTCGTGGGCGTTCCCGGTGGCGTCCTGGTCGACCGCCATCAGGCACGGCACGCCGCGGCCCTCGACGTACTGGCGGCGGACCAGGTGCCCGGGCCCCTTCGGCGCGACCATCCCGACGTCGACTCCCGCCGGCGGCTCGATCTGGCCGAAGTGGATCGCGAATCCGTGGGCGAACATCAGCAGGTCGCCGTCGGCGATCCCGTCGCGGATCTCGGCCTCCCAGACGTCTGCCTGGCGCTCGTCCGGGAGCAGCACCATGACGACGTCGCCCCGGCTCGCCGCGTCGGCGACCTCGAGCACCCCGAGCCCCTCGGCCTCGGCCTGCTCGCGGCTCGCCGACCCGGCCCGGAGGCCGACGACGACCTCGAATCCCGAGTCGCGGAGGTTGAGCGCATGCGCGTGTCCCTGCGACCCGTAGCCGAGGATCGCGATCGTCTTCCCCTTCAGGGCCTCGGGGTTTGCGTCTCTGTCGTAGTAGACCTTGCCGTCGCTCATCGGGGCTCCCTTCTTCGTCGGCTCGCCGGCGCCGGATCGTAGGGCACCGGCCTACCGCAGCGCCCGCCGCAGCACCTTGCCCGACGGCGTCCGCGGCAGCTCGGCGACGAACTCGAATCGCTTCGGGACCTTGTAGCCGCTGAGCTCGGCGGAGCAGTGCCGGCGCAGCTCGTCGGCGCTCGCGGCGGCGCCGTCGCGGAGGACGACGACGGCGGTCACCGCCTCCTGCCATTGGGGGTCATCGCGGCCGACCGCGGCGGCATCGGCGACCGCCGGGTGGGAGCGCAGGACGGCCTCGATCTCCGCCGGGACGACGTTCTCGCCTCCGGAGACGATCACGTCGCCGAGCCGGTCGAGCACGTAGAGGAAGCCCTCGTCGTCGATCGACCCGAGGTCGCCGGTGTGAAGCCAGCCGTCCTCGTCGGCGCAGCCGGGCGCGACGGTCGGCCCCTGGACGAGGATCTCACCGTCCTGGATCCGCAGGTGCGTGGTCAGCAGCGGACGACCGGCCGAGCCGCGCTTTCGCCGCGCGTCGGCGGGTGCCAGGGTGGTCACCTGCGACGCTGCCTCGGTGAGGCCGTAGGTCTGGACCACCGTCGCCCCGCGGCCGAGCGCCTCGTCGAGGGCGGCGGTGGGGACCGGCCCGCCGCCGACGAGGATCACCCGAGGCGCGGCGACGTCGATCTGGCGGTCGAGCAGCCTGACGAGCTGCGTCGCGACCAGCGAGACGATCGTCACCCGGTCGCGCTCGAGCGCGTCGGCGACCCTGTCGGGGTCGAAGCTGTCGTGGATCACCGCGCCGGTGCCGTAGATCACCGACCGCATCAGGATCGAGAGGCCGCCGACGTGGTGGAGCGGCAGGCAGCAAAGCCAGCGGTCGGCGGGGTCGACCCCGAGGTTGAACGCCGAGCCAACGGCGCTCCAGAGGTGATTCCCGTACGTCAGGCCGACGGCGCGCGGTCCGCCGGTGGTGCCGCTGGTCGTGACGAGCGAGCAGACCGCGTCGAGGTCGTGCTCCCCGAGCAGCGGTAGGTCGGCCTCGGTGCTGCCGGTATCCGCGCCCTCGGCGACGACGAGCATCGCCCCGGCGCGCTCGAGCTCGGCCTCTCGCTCGGCGGCGCGCAGCCGCGGGTCGAGCGCGTAGGCGACGGCGCCGAGCTTCATCAGCGCGTGGACGTGGATCGCGTGCTCGAGGCCCGGCGCCAGCTCGAGCGCGACGGTCGCCCCTCGCCGCACCCCGCGGGCGGCGAGCCGCCGTGCGGTCGACGCCGCCTCGCGCTCGAGCTCCGCATAGGCCAGCTCGGCGCCGTCGGCGATCAGCGCGACGCGCTCGGGGGATGTCTCCGCCCGTTGAGCGAGCCAGTTGTCGAGCAGCATCTGTGGCATTGTCCACACCAGCACCCGATGCCGCTCCCACACCGAGATTCACCGAGCCGCGACGAGCTCTACGCGCCGATCGAATGGCGCAGCGAGGGCGAGTACGGCGACATCCGCTACGAGCGCGGCGAGGCGATCGCGAAGATCACGATCGACCGCCCCGAGGTCCGAAACGCGTTCCGTCCCCAGACCCTGGCCGAGCTTCGCGACGCGTTCGGCCGCGCCCGTGACGACACCGGCGTCGGGGCGATCATCTTCACCGGCGCCGGCGACGACGCCTTCTGCTCCGGGGGCGACCAGCGGATCCGCGGCGACGACGGCTACATCGGCGACGACGAGGTCGCCCGCCGGGGCGTCGGCCGGCTCGACGTCGGCGAGCTCCACGTCCAGATCCGCCGGCTGCCGAAGCCGGTGGTGGCGATGGTCGCCGGCTACGCGGTCGGCGGCGGGCAGATCCTCCACCTCGTCTGCGACCTGTCGATCGCCGCCGACAACGCCCGCTTCGGCCAGACCGGGCCGCGAGTCGGCAGCTTCGACGGCGGCTTCGGCGCCGGCCTCCTCGCCCGTGCGGTCGGCATCCGCAAGGCGAAGGAGATCTGGTTCCTGTGCCGGCTGTACGAGGCCGACGAGGCGCTCGAGATGGGGCTGGTGAACGCGGTCGTCCCGCTCGCCGAGCTCGAGCGCGAGACGGTCGCCTGGTGCCGCGAGATGACCGCGCTCTCCCCCCTCTCGCTGCGGCTGTTGAAGGCGAGCTTCAACGCCGCCGAGGACGGGCTCACCGGCCTCCAGCAGCTCTCCCACGACGCGACCCTGCTCTTCTACATGACCGACGAGGGCCAGGAGGGCCGCAACGCCTACCAGCAGGGCCGAAAGCCCGACTTCTCGAAGTACCCCCGCCGCCCTTGAGCATCCCGGACCCCGCCGGCCCCGGACGCGGGAGCAGATGTCCGTGGCGGAGCCGCGGACCAGGTGTTGTGGGCGAGAGCGGAGGAGGCGGCGGGTGAGGCTCTGGCTGATGGCCGCGAGGCCACGGACGCTGCCCGCGGCGATCGCGCCGGTGCTGGTCGGAAGCGCCGCCGCCTGGCTCGCGATCGAGGATGCGAAGTGGTACGTGCAGAGCGCGGTCGGCGAGGCCGCGCGCGCCGGGTTCATCGACACCGGCGAGGACTTCCGGATCGGGGCGCTGATCGCGGCGCTGATCGGCTCGATCTTCATCCAGATCGGGACCAACCTCGCCAACGACTACTCCGACGCGAAGCGCGGCGCCGACGACGCCGACCGCCTCGGCCCCGTGCGGGTGACGTCGACCGGGCTGATCGCTCCGCGACGGGTGCTTCACGCGACCTGGCTCGCGTTCGCGGTCGCCGTCGCCGCCGGGCTCTATCTCGCCGCCGTCGCTGGGCCCGAGATCCTCGCCGTCGGTGCGGCCTCGATCGTCGCCGGGATCCTCTACACGGGCGGCCCGCGCCCGTACGGGTACGCGGGGATGGGCGAGGCGTTCGTGTTCGTCTTCTTCGGCCTGGTCGCCGTCAACGGCTCCTACTACGTCCAGGTCGAGCGCCTCGACTGGCTCCCGTTCGCGCTCTCGCTTGCGGTCGGGCTGCTAGCGACGGCGATCCTCGTCGTCAACAACCTCCGTGACATCGACACCGATCGCCGGGCCGGAAAGCGGACGCTCGCCGTCCGGATCGGCCGCGAGCGCACCCGGCAGCTCTACGCCGTCGTCGTCGGCGGTGCCTTCGTCGCCCTCCCGCTCGGCCTTCTCCTCGCGGACGGCCCCGGCTGGGCGGCGATTGGGCTCGCCTCCGCCCCGCTCGCCCTCGCGCCGCTTCGCGCCGTCGCCACCCGCACCGACGGCCCGAGCCTTAACCGGGCCCTCGCCGCGACCGGCACCCTGCTGGCCGCGTTCAGCGTCCTCGTCGCCGCGGGCCTCGTGATCGCCGCCCCGTAGGCCACCACGCGATCTCGGTGAGGCGGATTCTGTATCGCAGTGAAGCAAGATCCGCCTCACCTCGGCGGAGGGTGGGCGAGCGCGCCGTGGAAGACTCGAGGGGTGCAGATCGCCGGCATCGAGACGATTCCCTACGCGCTGCCGTTCCGGGAGCCCTACGTCACCGCGCGGGGCGTGCTCGAGCGACGCGAGTTGCTGCTCGTCCGCATCCACACCGACGAGGGACCGGTGGGGATCGGCGAGGCGGTCGCGCTCTCGCTTCGCGGCGGCGACCGGCTCGACGTCATCGACCGCGGCCTGCGGCGCAGCGAGCGGCGGCTGCGGAAGTCCGGGATCGCCGACTTCGCCGGCCCCGAGCCGCTGCGGGCGGCGATCGACACCTTCGTCCACGCCGCCGCCGGGCGACGGATCCCGGCGCCGGCGACGGCGGCGCTCGAGATCGCGATCTTCGACCTTGCCGGGAAGGTCGCCGGGTTGCCGCTGTGGAAGCTCCTGCGCGCGGACCGTGCCGAGCCCGTGCGCTGCAACGCCACCCTCAGCGCCGCCACCGCCGGCGACGTCGCGGTCGATGCCGCACGCTGGGCCGAGCGCGGGTTCGAGACCTTCAAGCTCAAGCTCGGGCTCGGCGACGACGTCGCCAGGGCGCGCGCCGTCCGCGCGGCGGTCGGATCCGGGGCGCGGCTGCGCGTCGACGCCAACGGGGCCTGGAGAGCGGACGCGGCGATCTCGATCCTGCGCGAGCTCGAGCCGCTCGGGATCGAGCTCGCCGAGCAGCCGGTGGCGAAGCTGCGCGAGATGGCGAGCGTCGCGGCGGCGACATCGGTGCCGCTGGCCGCCGACGAGAGCGTCACCGGGGCATCCGACGCGCGCAAGGCCGCCCGTGCCGGCGCCTGCGAGCTGGCGACGGTGAAGCTCGCCAAGGTCGGCGGGATCGGCGAGGCCGCCGCGATCGCGTCGGTGCTGCCGATCTACCTCTCGAGCGCGCTCGACGGGCCGGTCGGGATCGCCGCCGCGGCGCACGCCGCCCAGGCGATCTATCGCGACAGCACCGATCCCGGGCTCGCCCACGGGCTCGCGACCCAGCTCCTGTTCGCGGACACGATCGCGAGCCGCGAGTGCGAGGTGGGCGACGGCCTCCTCCGGCTCCCCGAGGGCCCTGGCCTCGGGGTAGAGATCGACGAGGCGGCGCTCGCCCGGCGCCGGCTGTAACGCCCGCTCGATCCCGCCTCGGCACTATGTCGCCTGTGGACGCGACCAACCGCAACACCGCCCTCGCCACTGCGCTCGTCGACGAGCTCGCCCGCTGCGGGGTCAGGCAGGCGGCGATCGCCCCGGGGTCGCGGTCGACGCCGGTCGCGCTCGCGCTGCTGCGCGCGCCCGCGATCGAGACCGTCTCGATCGTCGACGAACGCTCGGCGGCGTTCTTCGCGCTCGGCGCGAGCCAGGCCACCGGCGTGCCGGCCGTGGTCGCGTGCACGTCGGGCACGGCGACGGCGAACCTCCACCCGGCGATCTGCGAGGCCGACGAGGCGGGAGTGCCGCTGATCGCGCTCACCTCGGACCGCCCGCCCGAGCTTCGCGGGATCGGAGCCGGACAGACGATCGACCAGATCGCGCTCTACGGCGGCGCGGTGCGCTGGTTCTCCGAGGTCGGGATCCACGAAGCCGACGACGACGGGCTGCTCCACCACCGCTCGGTCGCCTGCCGGGCGTTCGCCGCCGCCGCCGGCGATCCGCGTCCGGGCCCGGTGCACCTCAACCTCTCGTGGCGCGACCCGCTCGGCCCCGAGCCGCAGCCCGGGGAGGTCACCGCCTCCTCTCCGCTCGCTATCGACGGCCGCGGCGAGCGACCGCTGGTCGCGGTGATGGCGGCGGCCGCGGCGCCCGACGACGCGCTTGTCGACGAGCTTGCCGCCCGGATCGACGCCGCACCGCGTGGCCTGATCGTCGCCGGGCGCCTCACCGCCCCGGCAGCGACCGAGGTCGCCCTCCTCGCCGCGGCGACCGGCTACCCGATCCTCGCCGAGCCGACCTCCCAGCTGCGGCTCGGCCCGCACGACCGCACCCGGGTGATCTCCGCCTACGAGCCAATCGCCCGGGCGCGGCCGGACCGGCTTGCGCCGGAGCTCGTGATCCGGTTCGGAGAGATGCCGACCTGTAAGCCGCTTCGCGAGTGGCTTGCGCAGCTCGAGGGCATACGCCAGATCGTCGTCGATCCCCGCCATCGCTGGAACGAGCCGACCCGGCACGCCGAGACCCTCGTCCGCTGCGGGGAGGCGGCGCTCGCGGCGGTGCTCGCGGAGCGTGCCGCCAGCCCGGCGGCCGGCGACTGGCTCGCAGCCTGGATCGGCGCCGCGACCGCGGCCGACGACGCGATCGACGCCGAGCTCGCGAGCCTCGACGGGCCGAGCGAGCCGGCGCTCCATCGTCGGCTCGGTCGCCTCTACCGCGACGGCGAGATCGTCTACACCGCGTCGAGCATGCCGATCCGCGACCAGGAGGCGTTCCTGCCCGCCGGCCCCGGGGATGTCCGCTTCCTCGCCAACCGCGGCGCGAACGGAATCGACGGGCTCGTCTCGTCCGGGATCGGCGCCGCGGCGGCGAGCGGCCACGCAACCTGGATCGTCACCGGCGATCTCGGGCTCCACCACGACATGAACGGCCTCGCTGTCCTCCGCGACGCCGAGCCGCCGGTGCGGATCGTCGTCCCGAACAACGACGGCGGCGGGATCTTCGAACACCTCCCGCAAGCCGAGCAGGTCACGCGGGGCGAGTTCGAGTCGCTCTTCGGCACCCCGCTCGGGCTCGGCCTCGACCGGGTCGCGGCCGTCTACGACATCCCGTTCGCCCGGATCGACGCGCTCGACGACCTCGAGGCGCTCGACACCTCCGGGACGTCGCTGATCGAGGTCCCGGTCGACCGCCGCGCCGACGCCGCCCTGCGCCGGCGGATTGCGAGCGCCGCCGAAGGGGCGGTGCTCGGCGCGGTACCCGGCTAGCTCGCTCAGCCCGCGAGGAGCGGCAGCAGCGCGCCGAGCTTCGTCTCGGTCTCGGCGAGCTCGGCTGCGGGATCAGAATCGGCGACGATTCCTCCGCCCGCGTACAGGTGCGCGGTCCGGTCACGGAGCAGTGCCGAGCGCAGCGCGACGCAGAGCTCGCCGTCCTCGGTCGCATCCATCCAGCCGACGGGACCCGCGTACCAGCCGCGGTCGAGGCCCTCGAGCTCCCGGATCGTCGCCAGCGCCTCCTCGCGTGGCTCGCCGCCGACGGCCGGCGTCGGATGGAGAATGCCGGCGAGCTCGACCGCCGAGAGCGGGTCGGCGAGCTGGGCGCGGATCGCGGTCGCGAGGTGCTGGATGTTCGCGACCTTGATCAGCTCCGGCTCCGGTGCCGCCTCGACCCAGACCGAGAGCGGCACCAGCGCCCGGGCGATCCGCCGCGCGACGATCGCGTGCTCCTCGCGTTCCTTCGCGCTGCGGGCGAGCTGCTCGCCGAGGTGAGCGTCGACCGCGGGGTCGGCGCTCCGGCGGGTCGAGCCCGCGAGCGCCACCGACGCGACGCCCGCTCCGCTGCGGCGGACCAAGAGCTCAGGGCTCGCGCCGAGGAACGCGGCCTCGGGGCTCCCGCAGCAGAAGCAGAAGCAGGACGCGAACAGCTCGCGCAGGGCGCCGAACAACGCCGCGGGGTCGTGCGCGGAAGGGGCGTCGACGCGGACCTCGCGGGCGAGCACGACCTTCTCGAGCGCGCCGGAGCGGATCCGCTCGACCGCGGCGGCGACCGCCCGCTCGTGACGCTCGGGAGGGACGACGCTCGCGATCTCGGCCGAGCCGGCCGCGGGGCTCGGGTCGACGAGGGGCAGGGAGTCGCTTCGCAGCGATCCGAGCCGCCGGACGACCCGCTCGACCGGCACCTTGGCGTCGGTCCCGGGGTCGACCAGCGCGGAGGCAGTGAGCCAGGCCCGACCGCGGTGGCGGACCAGCGCGAGCTCGGGCAGGGTGAAGAGCGCCGGCGGCAGCGAAGCCCATTCCGGCGAGGCGCCGCCGTCGGGAGCGAACGCCATCCCGCCGACCCATAGCGGCCCGGCACCTGCCGGAAGGTCGGAGGGCTCAGCGGCGAGCCGCCCGCGTGTGATCGCGGCACAGGCGGTGGCGATGTCGGCGAACCGGTCGCGGCCGCGGGCGACGGCGTTGTACGCGGATCCGAGGGCGGCGAGAGCGAAGCCGTCGCGCTCCGGCTCCTCCCAGCAGAACCAGCGATCGGAGGCGAGCCGCGAGGCGAAGACGGTTGCGCTCGGGTCGTCGATCTCGGCCTCGACCGTGACGCTGACCAGTCGCCGCTGCCGCTGTCCGGCGGCCCGCGCGACCAGCTCCTCGAGTGCCCCGACGACGGTGGCGGTATCGACCACGAAGCGGCGGGCTGCTACTGGTCGGGGCGCGAGCGCGAGATCGCGACCTCGCCCGTCCGCGCCATCTCGATCAGCCCGTGGGGACGGATCATCCGCTCGAAGGCGTCGATCTTGTCCTGGGTCCCGGTGACCTCGATCGTCAGCGTGCGGCGGGAGACGTCGATGATGTCGGCGGCGAAGATCTCCGCGAACTGCATGATCTCGGCACGGCCCTCCACCGTCGCCTGGACCCGGAACAGGGCCATCTCCCGGGCGACCGTCGCGTCGGGATCCATGTCGCGGATCTTGATCACGTTGACCAGCTTGTGGAGCTGCTTGGTCACCTGATCGATCGGGTGGACCGCCCCGTCGAGCGTGAGCGTGATCCGTGACACCTCGGGATCCTCGGTCGGGCCGACGGCGAGCGTGTCGATGTTGAAGCCGCGGCGGCTGAACAGGCCCGCGATCCGCGCGAGGACACCGGGCTTGTCCTCGACCAGCAGCGAGAGGATGTGCTTGCGCCCGGTGAGCCGCGTCGTCGCCTCGAGGTCCTCGAGCACGACCTCCTGAGTTCCGGGATCGGCCATCAGCCCACCATGTCGCGGGCGGCGGCGCCGGCCGGGATCATCGGGAAGCAGTTCTCGTCCTTGGTCACGTGGACGTCGAGGAGCACCGGGCCGTCGGCGTCGAGCGCGGTCTTCATCGCGTCGCGCAGCTCACCCTTGTCGGAGCACTGCATCCCGGTCCAGCCGAACGCCTCGGCGAGCTTCGGCCAGTCGGGGCTCGGCCCCATCTCGACCGCCTTGTAGCGCTCGGCCCAGAACAGCTCCTGCCACTGGCGGACCATCCCGAAGTGACCGTTGTTCATCAGAAAGACCTTCACCGGGATGTCGTGGTACGCGGCCGTCGCGAGCTCCTGACAGACCATGATCAGGCTGCCGTCGCCGGCGAGGCAGACGACCTCGTCGTCGGGCCTGGCGACCTTGGCGCCGATCGCCGCCGGGAGGCCGAAGCCCATCGTCCCCAGGCCGCCGGAGTTGATCCACTGGCGCGGGCGGTTGAAGTGGTAGTACTGCGCCGCCCACATCTGGTGCTGGCCAACGTCGGAGGTGATGATCGCGTCGCCCCCGGTCGCCTCGTACATCGCCTCGATCATGAACTGCGGCTTGATCTCGGTGTCGCGGCTGTCCTCGTAGCGCAGCGGGTGGTTTGCCTGCCACTCCTGGATCCGGCCCCACCACTCCTCGAGCCGCGCCGAGTCGGGCTTCAGCGCCCGGTACTCGCGGGTCAGCTTCGGCAGCACGTCGCGGGCGTCGCCGACGATCGGGATGTGCGCGGGGACGTTCTTCGAGATCTCCGCCGGGTCGACGTCGATGTGGATGAACTTTGCCCGCGGCGCGAATTCCGACAGCTTGCCGGTGATCCGGTCGTCGAACCGGGCTCCGACGGCGACGATCAGGTCGGCCTCGTCCATTGCGTAGTTCGCGGTCCGGGTGCCGTGCATCCCGAGCATCCCGAGCCACTGGTCGTGGGGAGCGGGGAACGCGCCGAGGCCCATCACGGTCAGCGTCACCGGGATCCGGTCCGACGCGCAGAGCTCGCGGAACTCCTCGGCGGCGTTCGCGTTGACGATCCCGCCGCCGCCGTAGATCACCGGCCGGCGGGCATTGGCGAGCGCCTTCGCGGCGAGGCGGATCTGCTTGATGTTGCCCTCGGTCGGCGGCTTGTAGCCGGGCAGGTCGGGCTTGCCCTCGGGCGGCTCGTAGTCGATCTCGGCCCGGGAAAGGTCCTGCGGGATGTCGACCAGCACCGGCCCGGGGCGCCCGGTCGCGGCGATGTGGAACGCCTCGTGGACGTAGCGGGGAATCTGGCGCGGGTCGGTGACCAGGAACGAGTGCTTGACGACCGGCATCGTGATCCCGGTGACGTCGGCTTCCTGAAACCCGTCGGTGCCGATCAGCTCGGTCCGCACCTGGCCGGTGACGAACACGGTCGGAACCGAGTCCATCATCGCGTCGGCGATCGCGGTGACGAGGTTCGTGGCCCCGGGGCCGGAGGTCGCGAACGCGACGCCGACCTTCCCCGAGGCCTTGGCGTAGCCTTCGGCGGCGTGCCCGCCGCACTGCTCGTGGCGGACCTGGATGTGGTTCAGGTCGGCGTCGTAGAGGGCGTCGTAGATCGGCAGGCTGGCTCCGCCGGGAATCCCGAAGACGTGCTCGACCCCCTCGGCCTTGAGCGCCTCGCAGAGTGCATCCGCCGCCCGCATAGAGCGGCCATGGTAGCACCGGGAATCTCCCGCTCCGACGCGCGAAAGGGGTGCTTGAACGGTTACCGCGGAGCCTCGAGGCCGCCGGGTCGCCGGCGACGCGAGTTGCAGTCACGGGGGCCACCAGGAGGTTGGGGCTGGTTCGGGCCTGCTCGGTGGACCGTCGCGACCCAAAGCGGCAGGACTGACCCGAATGGGGGGTCCCCAACGTGACACTCGTCGTCCGCCGCCTCGCCGATACGCGATTTGGGTCGGAATACAACCCTTACGCCGCATCCGCCGCCGCGGACGCAGCGCGCGTCACGTTTGGGGGACCTCCCGCCCGCAGCCGAGCGACCCGCACCGATCGGCGACCATCCCCTCCCGTTCCCTTTACCGCAATTTCGCGGCTACGGGTCCAGCGAAACACAGCACGGCAGCCCGAACACCCGCCGGCTGCCAGCGGTCGGCGCCCGCCCCCGATCTATCGCAGCATCAACTCGAACAGCCGCTCGAGCCGCTCGCGCAGGCGCCGCTCGCCCCCGGACTCGATGCCGCTCGCCAGCTCGTGGACGAGGGCGCCGTCGATCGCGGCGACGAGGAGCTGGGCGCGGCGCTCGGGCTGGGGGGCGCCGACCGTCTGCAGCGCCGACTCGGCGAGGGCGATGAACGCGCCGCGCCAGTGCGAGGCGGTCGCCCGCAGGGCCGGATCCCGAGCCGCCTCGAGGTAGAGCTCGAACTTCGCCAGCAGCGCCTGCGCGACGGCCCCGTCGCCGAGCAGGACCTGGGCGAGGGCGGCGGCGGCGCGATCGGGCGAGCCGAGGTCGTCGCCGAGCTCTGCGGTGCGCTCGCCGATCCGGACGATCTCGTCCTCCGCGAGCAGCCGCAGCGCCTCGCGCAGGAGCTCGTCCTTGGAGGAGAAGTAGTAGGTCGTCGCCGCGAGCGGCACCCCGGCCTCGCGCGCGACCGCGCGATGGGTGACCGCCCCGAGCCCACGGCTGCCGATGATCCTCACGGTCGCCGCGAGGATCTCACCACGGCGACCGGCGCGCTGCCGCTCCGCCTGAGCGGGAACGGCGGCGCTCAACCGTCACCCTCCGAGACCGGACCGGCGGTCTCGACCTCGCCGAGGAGCTCGCCGGGCCGCCAGCGCGTCCGCGGCAGGATCGCCCGCTCGATCACGCGATCGCGGTGGCGATCGATGATCCCGAGCATCGACCGGACGAGCTCTTCGCCGAGGAGGTGGGGCTCGAGCCCGAGGTCGCGGAGCTTGGTGTTGGCGGCGTTGTAGTAGTGGCTCTCGGCCTCGATCCGGGGGTTCGGATAGCTGCGGACCTCGACCTCGAAGCCAAGCTCGGCCGCGCTGCGCCTGACCAGGTCGGCGAGCTCGGCGACCGAGAACTGCTCCGTGAACTGGTTGAAGACGCGGTACTCGCCGAGCTCGGGCGGGTTCTCGACCGCGAGCCCCACGCATTGGAGCGTGTCGCGGATGTTGAGGAAGCCGCGCGTCTGCCCGCCCTCGCCGTAGACCGTCAGCGGGTGGCCGATCACAGCCTGGACGCAGAAGCGGTTGAGCACCGTGCCGAAGTACTCGTCGTAGTCGAAGCGCGTGATCAGCCGCTCGTCGGCGGCCGACTCCGGCGTCTCGATCCCATAGACGACCCCCTGGTTGAGGTCGGTCGAGCGCAGGCCCCAGATCCGGCAGGCGAAGTGGATGTTGTGCGAGTCGTGGACCTTTGACAGGTGGTAGAGCGACCCCGGCAGCTTCGGGAACGGCAGCGTATCCCGCCGCCCGTTGTGCTCGATCTCGATGAACCCTTCCTCGATGTCGATGTCGGGAGTGCCGTACTCGCCCATCGTGCCGAGCTTGACGAGGTGGCAGTCCGGCACGCGGTCGCGAATCGCGAACAGGACGTTGAGCGTCCCGATCACGTTCGTGTACTGGGTCTCGACCGCGGCCCGCCGCGACTTCATCGAGTACGGCGCCGAGGCCTGCTCGCCGTAGTGCACGATCGCCTCCGGCAGGGTCTCCGCGATCACCGAGTCGATGAACTCGCCGTCCTCGATCGAGCCGATGTGAGGCCGGATCTCGCGCTCGGTGAGCTCTCCCCAGGCCTCGCTCCGATCGGCGAGCGACCGGATCGGGGTCAGCGAGTCGGTCGAGTGCTGGACATGCCAGCGGCGCCGCGAGAAGTTGTCGACGACCGAGACCTCGTGACCGCGCGCCGAGAAGCGCATCGCCGTCGGCCATCCCAGGTAGCCGTCGCCTCCCAGGATCAGAATCCTCATGATCGCGCGAGGGTACAGAACAACTCCGCCGCCTCCTCGGCTCCCGCCGGTGTGCCGGCCGGCGGCGTTGCGCCGCCGGAGCAGCAGGTGAGGCGGCGAAGCCGCCGCACGTCGTGCTCTCCGCTGCGGCAACGGCGCGCACATTTTCTTCTGCCCCCGCATCCGGGGGCGGCGGGCTTCCCTCGGGCGACTTATCCTCGGGCGCGCTTGGAGTCGACCTGGCAAACGATGAGCATCTTCCCGCCCGAGCTGACCGCGATCCGCGCCGGGGGGCTGGTCGTCGCCGCGCTGGTCGCCGGGTTCGCGATCTGGCGCCGGCACTCGCTCCGCAACGCGGACGTCCTGATCCTGCTCGTGCTCGCCGTCGGGCTCGCGATCGTCGCCGGGACCGAGATCCCGGACGCGATCCTCGAGGCGTTCGAGTTCCGGCGCGAGAACGGCACCCGGATCGTCGGCATCGCGGTGTTCGCGATCGTGATCCTGTTCCTGCTCGTGCTCCGCGCGCTCACCCAGAGCTCGCGGATCACGCGCGAGCTCTCGTCGGTGCTCGAGGGTCTCGCCTCGGAGGAGTTCCGGGTCGCCGGGTACCCCGAGCGCTTCCGCGGCAAGGTCGCGGTCCTGATCCCCGCGTACGAAGAGGGGGCGAGCGTCGGGGCGGTGCTCGACCGGATCCCCGAGCGGGTCTGCGGCGAGCCGACCGCCGTCCTCGTCGTCGACGACGGTTCGCGCGATGACACCGCCGAGATCGCCCGCGCTCACGGCGCCGTCGTCGCCCGGCACGTCATCAACCGCGGCGGCGGCGCTGCGCTGCGGACCGGCTACCGGTTGCTCGCCGACTCGGGCGCGAGCATCGTCGTCACCCTCGACGCCGACGGGCAGCACCTGCCGGAGGAGATGGAGCGCCTGGTGCGCCCGGTGCTCGACGGTGAGGTCGACGTCGCCCACGGCTCCCGCGTCCTCGGCGAGGCCGAGCCGAACCACCTCTCCCGCGAGCTCGGGATCATCTTCTTCAACCGCCTGGTCTCGTTCATCACCCGGACGAAGGTGAGCGACTGCTCGAATGGCTACCGCGCCGTGCGGGCCTCCGTCCTCCCGCAGCTCGTCCTCCGCCAGGAGCAGTTCCACACCTCGGAGTTCATGATCGAGGCCATCAAGCGCGGGATCCCGGCGCGGGAGGTCCCGGTCACCGTCGTCGCGCGGATGCACGGCCACTCGAAGAAGCCGGCCGTGCTCCGCTACGGAATGGGCTTCGCGAACGCGATCGTCCGCGCCTGGTTGCGATAGGTTGCCGGCCACCCGTACCGAGAGGAGAGGAATCGAAATGGAAGCGGCGAGCAGGCGGATCAGCGTCGGTGGGGTCCTCAGCGAGGCTTTCCGGATCTACGGCCAGCACGCCGCGCCGCTGCTCGGCAGCGCGGTGATCGTCTTCGTCGTCGTCGGCGTGATCTCGGGACTTCTGCAATCCGGTGACAGCGTCGTGCTCGCTTGGCTCGCCGGTCTGGTCTCGTTCATCGGGATCACGTTCTACACCGGCGTCGTCGTCAGGCTGGTCGAGGACGTCCGCGACGGGCGGCGCGACTTCGGGATCGGCGCGCTGTTCCGCTCCGTCCAGGGCGTGCTCGGAAGCCTGCTCGTGAACAGCGTCCTGCGCTCGATCGCGATCGCGATCGGCTTCGTCCTGCTGATCATCCCGGGGCTCATCCTGCTGACGGTGTGGGCGGTGACGGCTCCGGCGATCGTCGTCGAGCGCCGCGGGGCAGTCGAGGCGTTCGGGCGCAGCTGGGAGCTGGTCCGCGGGCAGAGCTGGCAGGTCTTCGGCGTTCTCGTCGTCGTCTTCCTGCTCGTGATCGTCGTCAGCGCAACCCTCGCGGCGATCGGGGCAGCGATCGGAACCGCCGGCGCCGTGATCGCGGCGGTGGTCGCGAACGTCCTCGTCGCCCCCGCGTTCGCGCTCGCGTCTGCGGTGATGTTCTTCGACCTCGGCGGCGGATCGGTCGCAGCCTCCGAGCCGGCCGCCGGACCCGCGGAGCCGAGCCCGCTCACCTAGCGAGCGCGCGCAGGCTCGCCTCAGCGGCGTCGATGTGTGTCTCAGCCCCGGCCGGTCTCGCGGGCCGCGGCGCGGGCGCGGCGCAGCTCCGACGGCTGGCGTACGTCGGCGGGGTCGGGCAGGAACAGGTCCTCGCCGCAGTGGCGGCAGACCTGGACCTCGATCCGGTGAACGCGCCCGCAGTTCGGACAGCGGCGCAATGGGTCGTCCTTCTCGTAGCGGTAGAGCACCGCGGCCACGAGCCCGATCACGGGCAGGACCGTCCCGACGAGCAGCCAGATGAAGAACGAGCTTCCCTTCGCGCGGCCGACGATCCCGGTCGCGAGCCCGAACAGAAGCAGGATCACCACCGCAGTCATGGATTCATTCTGACGCGGCCGGAAGCTCCGGCGCGCGGGCCGCCGTCCGGGGCCGCTCCGGCGCCGTCGTCAGTCGCCGGCCTCGGCCTCGGTCGCGATCGGGCGATGCGTGCCGCCCCTCGCGTACTCGTCGCTGCGCAGCGGTCGTGGATGGCCGATCGACCCGACCTCGGCGACGTCGCGCCGGAACGGCAGCCCGACGGTCCAGTCGGCGATCGCCCGAAGCTTGCGGGCCGCCCCGGGGATCTGCGCCATGTGGTAGCTGCGCGCCAGCCACCAGGCGGGAAAGCCGCGGAACTTGCGGTTGCCGATCCGGCCGACCGCCTTGTAGCGGCCGAGGTTGACGAACGCCGCCTTCGCCTCGTAGGTGAACGGGCGAGCGGTGCCGACCCCGAGTGCCGCCGCGATGTTGCGCGCCGCCACCGGGCCCTGGCGGACAGCGTGCTGGGCGCTCGGCGGACACGGCTCGCCTGCCCGCGCGGGATCCGGGACGGCGGCGCAGTCGCCGACCGCCCAGACCGCATCGGCTCCCTTCACCCGTAGGTGATCATCGACCTCGACCTTGCCGCGCTCGTCGAGCGGCAGCCCCAGCGAGCCGAGGCTCGGGTGCGGCGCCACACCGGTCGTCCAGACAACCGTCCTCGCCGCCACGGTCTCACCGGTCGAGAGCCGGACCGAGTCGGCCGAGACCGCCTCGATCCGCGTCTCGAGCCGGATGTCGATGCCGCGGCCGCGGAGCTGGTCGACCGCGTAATCGGCGAGCTCGAGGTCGATCTCCGGGAGGACCCGGCCGGCGGCCTCGATCAGGATCCAGCGCATCCCGTGCAGCCGCGCCCGCGGGTAGCGCTCGATCGCGTCGACGGCGAGATCCTGGAGCTCGGCGAGCGCCTCGAGGCCGGCGTAGCCCCCGCCGACGAAGACGTAGGTGAGCAGCTCGTCGCGACGTCCCCGGTCCTCGGTGGCGTTCGCCTCCTCGAGCGTCTCGATGACGTGGTTACGAAGCCAGATCGCGTCGGCGAGGCTCTTGAACCCGACCGCATGGCGGTCGAGGCCGGGCACCGGCAGCAGCCGTGAGACCGACCCGAGGGCGATCAGGAGCTGGTCGTAGCGGAGCTCCTCGGTGGCGCCGGTGTGGGGGGTGAGCTCGACCGTGCGCGACGCCGGGTCGTGTCCGGTCACCGCCCCGAGGCGCAGGTAGGTGCGGCGGAGGATGTCCCGCAGCGGCGTGACGACGTGCCGGGGCTCGAGCGTCCCCGCGGCCGCCTCGGGCAGGAACGGCGTGTAGAGGAGGAAGTTGACGTCGTTGACCAGCACCAGCCGGGTCGACTGCGGCGGCATGATCCGCTCGAGCTCGCGGGCCGCCATCGCCCCCGCGAATCCGCCTCCGGCGATGACGACGTTCCAGGCCACGAGGGCGCTACCCCACCCCGAGGCGCTCGCGGATCAGCCGCGTGACCTCGCCGCCGTCGGCGCGGCCCTTGGTCTCGCGCATCACGTGCCCGACCAGCGGCCCGATCGCCTTCACGTTCCCCTCGCGGACGCGCTCGGCCGCCGCGGGGTCCGCTTCGATCGCGGCGGCGACGGCCGCCTCGAGCTCGCCCGAGTCGTCCATCCCCCCCAGCCCCTCGCGCTCGACGATCGTCGCCGGATCGCCGCCCTCGGCGACGAGGACCGCGAGCACCCGGCGGCCGGCGCCGGTCGAGATCTCCTTGCGCTCGACCATCCCCGCCAGCGCCGCGATCGCCTCCGGCTCGACTCTCGAGCCGGCCGGCCCGGCGCCGCCGTCGCCGGCCTCGCGCAGCCGCGCGGCGAGCTCGCCGGTGATCCAGTTCGCGACCGTCACCGGCTCGGCGCTCCCGGGGGCGATCGCGCGCTCGAAGTAGCCGGCGAGGTCGGCGTCGAAGGCGAGCTGGGTCGCGACCTTCTCTGAGAGGCCGAGCTCGGACTCGTAGCGCCGGCGGCGGTCGGCGGGGAGCTCGGGCAGCGCCGCCCGCGCGGCGGCGATCATCTCCTCGGTCGGCGCGACCGGGACCAGGTCGGGCTCGGGGAAGTAGCGGTAGTCGTGGGCGTATTCCTTCGATCGCAGCGAGGTCAGCGACCCGGCGCGCGGATCGAAGTGGAGCGTGTCCTGGGCGACAGCCTCCCCGGCGTCGAGCATGCCGGCCTGGCGTGCAATCTCGGCCTCGATCCCGCGCTCGAGGAAGCGGAAGCTGTTCATGTTCTTGAGCTCGGTCTTGGTCCCGAGCTCGTCGCGACCCACCGGGCGCAGTGAGACGTTGGCGTCGCAGCGCAGGCTCCCCTCCTCCATGTTCACGTCGGAGGCGCCGATCTGGCGGATCGTCGTCCGCAACAGCTGGAGCCAGCTCCGGGCGGCGGCCGCGTCGCGCAGGTCGGGCTCGGTGACGATCTCGACCAGCGGGGTGCCGCCGCGGTTGAAGTCGACCAGCGAGGCGCCCGAGCCGTGGATCCGGCCCGATGCGCCGACGTGGCTCAGCTTCGCCGCGTCCTCCTCGAGGTGGACTCGGTGTATCCGCACCCCCGCGAGCTCACCGTCGCTCGCGAGCGGGATGTCGTACTGGCTGATCTGGTAGCCCTTCGGCAGGTCGGGATAGAAGTAGTTCTTGCGGTGGAAGATCGACCGCGGGGCGATCTCGCATCGGAGCGCGAGCGCGATCTCGAGCGCGAACTTGATCGCCTGCTCGTTGGTCACCGGCAGCGTCCCCGGGTGGCCGAGGCAGATCGGGCAGGTGTGGACGTTCGGCTCGTCACCGAACGACAGCTCGCAGCCGCAGAACATCTTCGTCCTCGTCTGCAGCTGGACGTGGATCTCGAGCCCGATCACCGGCTCGTAGCGTTCGAGCACCGCGGCGCCCCTAGCCATATCCGAGCCTCGCGATCTGCTCCTCGTCCATGCCGAGATGGTGGCCGACCTCGTGGAATACCGTCCTGCGGACCTCATCGGCGCTCGGGTTCGCGGTCCGGAAGATGACGATCCGGTCGAGCTCCCCGACCGGGTCGTAGATCCCCATCAGGCCCTCGGGGTGGGAGTCGGCGACGATCACCGCGACCTCACCGAGCTCCTCGCGCACCCATTCGGGCAGCTCGTCGAGCGCCTCGATCGCCGCCTGGCGGCACGCTTCCTCGGACAGCATCCAACTCACGGCTTCCCTTCGAACCCGATCGCTCCCTCGAGCGCGTGGGCGGCGTCGAGCAGCAGGGTCTCGGCGAACGCCGGCGCGGCGACCTGGAGGCCGACCGGGAGCTCGGGACCGCCCCCGGCGGGCTCGGCAAGCCCAGCGGGGATCGAGATCGCCGGAATCCCGGCGAGCGACATCGGGACGGTGAAGTAGTCGGACAGGTACATCGCCAGCGGATCGGCGGCCTTGGCGCCGAGCTCGAACGCGACCGACGGCGAGGTCGGCGTGACGATCAGGTCACAGACCTCGAAGGCCCGGGCGAAGTCCTCGACGATCCGCGTCCTCACCCGCTGGGCGCGCCCGTAATAGGCGTCGTAGTAGCCGGAGGAGAGCGCGTAGGTGCCGAGCATGATCCGCCGCTTCACCTCGGCCCCGAACCCCTCCGACCTCGTCCGCTCGTACATCGTCACCAGGTCGCCGTCGCCGTCGGCGCGCAAACCAAACCGGACGCCGTCGTAGCGGGCGAGGTTCGCCGACGCCTCGGCGGGGGCGATCACGTAGTAGGCGGAGATTCCGTGGCTCGCGTGCGGGAGCTCGACGTCGACGATCTCACCGCCGGCTTCGGCGATCGTCTCGAGCGCGCGCTCGAATGCCTCGGCGACGCCCGGCTCGACCCCCTCGGCGTGATGGGAGAAATCGCGCGCGACGCCGAGCCTGAGGCCGGCGAGGTCGGTGCGCGAGGGCAGCTCGACTCCGCCCGGGATCCCGACCGAGGTCGAGTCGCACGGGTCGCGGCCCTCCATCGCCCGCAGCAGGATCGCGGCGTCGGCGACGGTGCGAGTGAGCGGGCCGCACTGGTCGAGCGAGGAAGCGAAGGCGACCATGCCGTAGCGGGAGATCGCGCCGTAGGTCGGCTTCAGCCCGACGATTCCGCAGAGCGCCGCCGGCTGGCGGATCGAGCCGCCGGTGTCGGTGCCGATCGCCCACGGCGTGAGCCGGCCCGCGACCGCCGCCGCCGACCCGCCCGAGGAGCCGCCCGGCACCCGGCTCCGGTCCCACGGGTTGAGCACCGGGCCGTAGCCGGAGTTCTCGTTCGACGAGCCCATCGCGAACTCGTCCATGTTCGTCTTCCCGACGACGCGGGCTCCGGCGGCGGTCAGCCGCTCGACCGCGGTCGCGGTGTAGGGCGGGCGGTACCCCTCGAGGATCCGCGACCCGGCGGTGGTCGCGATCCCCTCGGTGCAGAACAGGTCCTTGACCGCGACTGGGACGCCGCGCAGGGGCCCGTCGGCGGCGCCGTTGGCGGCCGCGCCGGGCTCAGCCCGCCACAGGTACGCGTTCAGCTCCTCGCCGGCGATCGCTTCGGCGTGGGCGTCGAACAGCTCGTCCGGCGAGAGCTCACCCGACTCGATCCGCCCGAGCGCGTCGGCCGCGGTCAGCTCGCGAAGCTCGGCGCTCACCTGTTCACGCCGCCGGCGACGGGACTCGGAACGAGCCCTCCGAGGGGTCGGGGGCGCCCTCGAGGGCCCGGTCGCGCGGCAGGCTCGGCCGCGGCTCGTCGGGCCGCAGCACGTTCTCGAGCGCGACCACGTGCGAGGTCGGCTCGACCCCGTCGAGATCGAGCTCGCCGATCCGCTCGACGTGGTCGAGGATTCCCGAGAGCTCGCTCGACATCCGCTCGACCTCCTCGCCGCTGAGCTCGAGCCGGGCGAGGCGAGCGACGTGAAGGACCTGCTCGCGATCGATCATCGGGCTCGATTCTAGGAGTCCGTCGCCGCCCCGCGGCGACCGACCGGCGTCCCGTCCGCGGTCCCCGGATAGGATGCGCGCGCCGATGAGAGGTTCGCCGACGGGGGAGCGCGCTGAGCGGGTGGCCGTGATCGGCCTGCGGTTGCTCGCGGCGGCGTTCGCGCTCGTCGGCCTCCTCTTCATCGTCATGCCCGACGGTCTCCTCGGAGCGCTCGACGACGTCGGCGAGTGGCTCCCGCTCGGCGACTTCGACCCCGCGCCCGAGACGGCCCAGCAGCTCTGGCTCGCGCTTGGCTTCGCCTACATGGTCGTGATCGCGGGGATCTGCGTCATCGCCCAGGCCGACGTCGTCCGCTACCGCCCGATGCTCCTCGTCCTCGCCGCGGGCAAGCTCGCCTCCTCGCTCGCCGGGCTCGGGTTCTACATCTTCGACGCGCCCGTCTTCGCCTACCTGCTCAACTTCGTCGTCGACGGCAGCCTCGTCGCGATCGTCCTCGCCCTCTGGGTCCTCGCGGGCCGGGCGCCGGAGCCCGCGGCCCCGTCCTGAAGGCGCACGCCGGGGCTCGGGGCCGCCGAGCGGCGCGTCCTCGCAGCATTCGCCGAAGCGATGGCCCCGGGCGTCGCGCCGCTCCCGCCCGCCGCTGGGCCCGGGCCTGGCGCTGACTCTCCCGAGGCGGTCGACGTAGCCGGGGAGCTCTCCGGGTACTTGGCTGGCCTGCCGCGCCGAACGGCGCTGCTCATCCGGGTGGCGCTGCGGGCGTTCGACCACCTCTCGTTCCCGTGGCGGTTCAGCCGCGCGAGCCTGACTTCGCGCCAGGAGCTCCTGCGCCGGGTCGACGAGTCGGGGTCGGGCCCGGCGCGCGATCTCGTCCTCCTGCTCAAGGCCCTGGTCGGCCTCGTGTACGCGAGCGATCCCCGGGTCGAGCGGGCGGTCGGGTTCGAAGCGCGCTGCGGCCTCGCGCCCGGCGCGACCGGCCCCCCGCCGGTCTTACCGGGCGATCTCGGCGAGCTCGACCCGGCCGGCCCGAGCGAGGACTGCGACGTCGTCGTCGTCGGCTCCGGCGCCGGCGGTGCCGTCGCCGCCACGATCCTCGCCGAGGCCGGGCTCGAGGTCGTCGTCCTCGAGGCGGGCCGCCACCTCGACCGTCGCAGCTACCCGCGGGAGCCGCTCGCCGCGGTCCGCGCGCTCTACCGCGACGGCGGGCTGACGATCGCTGCCGGCCGTCCCGCGATCCCAACCCCGGTCGGGCGCGCGGTCGGTGGCACCACGGTGATCAACTCCGGGACCTGCATCCGGGCCCCGCAGCCGGTGCTCGAGCGCTGGGCGGGCGAGCACGGGATCGGCTGGGCGACCGAGCTCGACCCCGACTTCGCCGCCGCCGAGGAGATGCTCGCGGTGAAGCCGGTCGACCCGCAGCGGATGGGCCGCAACGGCCAGCTCCTGCGCGCCGGGGCGGAGGCGCTCGGGGTGAGCCACGCCCCGCTTCGCCGCAACGCCGGCGACTGCGTCCAGTGCAGCTCGTGCCCGAGCGGCTGCGAGCTCGACGCGAAGCGTGCGATGCACGTCTCCTACCTGCCGCGCGCGGTCGCGGCGGGGGCGCGGATCCGGGCCGGGGTCGAGGCGCGCCGGATCAGGTTCGAGGGCGACCGCGCGACCGGCGTCGAGTGCCTAGTCCGGCCGGCTCCGGGCGACGGGGGTCGCCCGGGGGCGTACTCGATCCGCGCGCGCCGGGCGGTCGTCCTCGCCGGCGGAGCCTTCGGGACCCCGGAGCTGCTGCTGCGGTCGGGGTTTCGCTCGCCGAGCGGCGAGCTCGGACGCAACCTGCGGATCCATCCGGCCTGCTGGGTCGGCGCCCGCTTCAGCGAGGAGGTCCGGGGGTGGGAAGGGGTGATGCAGAGCTACGCGGTCGACGAGTGGCAGGCATCGCGAGGCCTCCTGCTCGAGGCGACGTTCACGCCGCTCGCGTTCGGCGGCCAGTGGCTCCCCGGCACCGGCGCCGAGCACCAGCGGCGGCTGCTCGACTTCGCCCATGTCGCCTCGACCGGCGTCCACCTCTCCGACCGCTCGAGCGGGCGGGTCGGCCTCGCCGCTGACGGGTCGCTGCGGATCGGCTACGGGCTGACCCGCGACGACGCCCGCCGGCTCAGCTACGGGATCGCCCGCGCCGCCGAGCTCTTCTACGCCGCCGGCGCGACCGAGGTCTACCCGCAGATCTCGGGCCTGCCGACCCTGCCACGTGAGCGGATCGCCGAGCTCGAGGCCTCTCCCCCGCCCCGCTCGGCGCTCCGGCTCGAGGCGTTCCACCCGATGGGCACGGCGCGGGTGGACGCCGACCCCCGCCGCGGCGTCGCCGGGGTCGACGGCCGCGTCCACGGCGCCGCCCGACTCTACGTCGCCGACGCGAGCCTGATCCCGAGCTCGATCGGGGTCAACCCGATGCTGACGATCATCGCCTTCGCCTCGCGGGTGGCGGCGAGGCTGGCGGAGGTTGAGGCGGGATGAGGCCCCTGGCTTGGGGGGCTCGCACTAGCGGCGCCGGCGCCGGTTTCGAGGCAGCAGCCAGGCCGAGAGCCCCGGGTCGCGGCCGAGCAGCGAGCCGCGGGTGACGGCGGCGGGGCCGAAGCGGTCGCGGAGCTCGTCGAGCGCGGCGTCGAGTCCGTCGCGGGGGCGGCGCTCGAGCGGCAGCGCGAGCTGGACGCCGACCCCGGCGGCGCTGAGGTTCGAGACCGCGATCCCGACCAGGGTCAGGCCGCGGCGGGCGGCGATCGGCATCGCCTCGCCGAGCAGCGCGCTCGCGACCGCACGGATCGTCTCGGTGTCGGCGGTCGGTTGCGGCAGCGTCAGCGACCGCGTCGCCCGCCGGTAGTCGCCGAACCGCAGCCGCAGGGCGATCGTGCGGCCGGCACGCCCGGCGGCACGCATCCGCCGCGCGACGCGGTCGGCGAGCGCGAGCACGGTCGCCTCGAGCTCCTCGCGCGAGCGCCGGCGCCGGCCGAGGGCGCTCTGCGAGCCGAACGAGCGGCGGCTTCGCCGCGGGTTGACCCGGCGCGGGTCGCGGCCGTTGGCGAGGGCGTGGAGCTTGCGGCCCGCGGCCCGGCCGACGATCGCGACGAGCTCGTGCTCGGCGCGCGCCGCGACGTCGCCGACGGTCTCGAGCCCGCTCGCATTGAGCTTCTCGGCGGTCGCCGGCCCGACGCCCCAGAGCTCCCCGACCGGGAGCGGGTGGAGGAAGTCGAGCTCGCGCTCGGCCGGGACCGCGAGCAGGCCGTCGGGCTTCGCGAGCCTGCTAGCCATCTTCGCCACCGACTTCGTCCTCGCGATCCCGACCGTGACCGGCAGGCCGACCCGCTCGAGGGCCTCGCGCTTCAGCCGCAGCGCGATCCCGAGCGGGCTGCCGCGGACGTGCTCGAGGCCGCGGGCGTCGAGGAACGCCTCCTCGAGCGAGATTCCCTCGACCGCCGGCGCGGTCTCGGCGAAGACCTCGAACAGCGCCCTGCTCGCCTCGACGTAGGCCGACCATCGCGGCTTGGCGAAGACGAGCTCCGGGCACAGCCTCCGCGCCTCGGCGCCCCCCATCCCCCCGCGAACCCCGAACGCCCGCGCCTCGTAGCTCGCCGCGGTGACGACTCCGCCCCCGACCGCGACCGGGCGCCCGCGAAGCCGCGGGTCGTCGCGCTGCTCGACCGAGGCGAAGAACGCATCGGCGTCGGAGTGGAGGATCCCGGCCTCGGCGGGCATCGAACGCATGTTCGCGCAGGAGGCGGCGGCACCGGGCTGCCGCGATGTCGGGCTGCTCGCCTGAGAGCGGATCGCGCTCGTCCGCTGTCACATCCCTCCCGCGCCGCTCGTCACCTCTGATAACGACCCGATCGAGCTCCCGTCACCGGATGCGGGCTCACACCGGAGGTGACCGCGATGCCCACGACCCGACCGACGACCACGGATGCCGCCTCCGCCGCCCGCGGCTCGGCCGCGGCGGTGACCGGCCTCGGCGCCGTCCTGATGGCGCTGTTCCCGTTCTCGCTTCCGTTCCTGATCCTCACCGCCGCCGCCCTCGCGCCGCTGATCGTCCTGTCGCTGATCGCAGCCGTGCCGCTGGCGCTGCTCGCCGGTGTCGCTCTCGCGATCCGAGCCGGCACGCGTCGGCTGCTCGGCCGCCGCCGAGGCGCCGAACGTCGGAGCGGCGGCCCGAAGGCCGCCGCTCTCGAACCTCTCCTCCCCGGCGCCGAGCGGGCCGGGCTTCGCCGTCGCGGGTCGGGTGCCTAGACCGACGTCCCTCGATCGGAGGGCGGGTGGGAAGCTTGACTGGTCGGCCCCGCTCCCGCCGCCCGGTCCTCGAGCCGGTGCGCCTGCTCGCCTAGGCTCGTGCCCTCGTCGCGCATCGCCAGCCAGCCCCCGCAGACGATGCCGACGATCGCGGCGAGCCCGAGCCAGGCTCCGTACTCGCGGCCGAGGGCGCCCGGCGGATCGACGAGGCGGACGACGATCAGGACCAGGGCCAGGAGCCCGAGCGCGGTGAGCAGGGCGCTGCCGGCGACCGACACGCCGGAGCGTCGCTGGGTCGCGGTCACGATCGCGAGAGCGATCGCCGCGAGTCCGGCTACGAACCAGATCACGTCGTTGAAGGTCGCCGCCTCCCAGGCGTTCGCGGTCCGGTTGTCGACCCCCGCGACCTCGCCGAGCGGGACACCCTGTAGCGACGCGCCCCACCAGGGCAGGAACATGATCGCGATCAGGCCGGCACCGGAGCCGGCGGCGATCAGCTCACCCCGTCCGAGTCTGGCCAGGTCCATCTGCCTCGGTGTCCTCGATCGTCCGAGCCTATGTGATCGCCGCGGCCGCGCTCGTCTCCGCCGCCTGAAGCGTGTTCGAGAGCAGCATCGCGATCGTCATCGGCCCGACCCCGCCGGGGACCGGGGTGATCGCCCCGGCAACCTCGCGCACGGCGTCGAAGTCGACATCGCCGACGAGGCCGTCGTCGGTGCGGTTGATCCCGACGTCGATCACGGCGGCCCCGGGCTTGACCATCTCGGCGCCGACGAGCCGCGGCGCGCCGACCGCCGCGATCAGCACGTCGGCGCGCCGGCAGACCGCGGCGAGGTCACGGGTCCGCGAGTGGGAGACGGTTACGGTCGCGTTCTCGCCGAGCAGCAGCGCGGAGAGCGGCCGCCCGACGAGGATCGAGCGTCCGACGATCACCGCCTCGGCGCCGGCGAGGTCGATCCCGGCGTCGCGCAGGAGCTCGACGACGCCGAGCGGCGTGCAGGGCACCAGCCCGGGCCTGCCCTGGGCGAGCAGCCCGGCGTTGGTCGCGGTCAGCCCGTCGACGTCCTTCGCCGGGTCGATGCGGGCGATCACCCGGTCCTGGTCGATCCCTGCGGGCAGCGGGAGCTGGACGAGGATCCCGTCGACCCCGTCGTCGGCGTTGAGCTCATCGATCAGGGCCTCGAGCTCGTCGATCGAGGTGTCCGCGTCGAGGCCGTGGTGGAGCGAGCGCATCCCGGCCTCCTCGCACTGGCGGCGCTTGTTCGTGACGTAGACCTCCGACGCGGGATCGCCGCCGACCAGCACCGTCGCCAGCCCGGGGGCCGAGCCGCCCGCGCCGACCCGGGCGCGAACGGCCTCGGCGATCCGCGCGCGGACCTTCGCCGCCACCGCCTTGCCGTCGATCAGCCGCGCGCTCAACTCCGGCGCTACCCCTACGCGACCTTCTTCAGCGGGGCGTAGTCGGCCATCAGCTTGCGCTCCGAGCCGTCGCCTGCGAACCGGACCACGAGCACCGAGCCGGGCTCGACCGACGTCACCACCCCCTCGCCGAAGCTCGCATGGACGACGTCGTCGCCGACCCGGTACGGGACCGGCGGGGGCTCGGGATGCTTCGGCGCGGGGACGTCGAGGCGATCGCCGCCGCGCGCGGTCGCCGCGCCGAGCGCCCATCCCGTCGGCCTCGATGCGGCCTTGCGGTCGACGAGCTCGTCGGGGAGCTCGGAGAGGAACCGCGAGGGGAGGTTCCAGCTCGAGCTCCCGAACAGGGCCCGCCGGCGCGCGAGGGTCATCCACAGGCGCTCGCGGGCGCGGGTGACCCCGACGTAGCAAAGGCGCCGCTCCTCCTCGAGGTTGCCCTCCTCGACCGAGCGCGAGTGCGGGAAGACGCCCTCCTCGCAGCCGATGACGAAGACGGCGTCGTACTCGAGCCCCTTCGCGTTGTGGAGGGTCATCAGCGTCACCAGGCTATCGGAGTCGCGCAGCGCGTCCTGCTCGGAGTAGAGCGAGATCTGGGCGAGGAACTCCTCCAGTGCCGAGACCTCCGAGTCGCCCTCTACCTCGCGGTTGGCGTCGAACTCGGCGGCGACGCCGACCAGCTCCTCGAGGTTCTCGATCCTGCCCTCAGCCTCGACCGTTCGCTCGCCCTCGAGCGCCTCGAGGTACCCGGTCTCGTGCAGCGTCGCCTCGAGCAGCTCGGCCACGGTCGATCCCTCGACCCGCTCGCGCAGGGCGGCGATCGCGTCCCCGAACCGGCGCACCGCCTTGCGCGCCGCCGGCCCGAGGGCGGGGACGGCGTCGGCGTTCGTCAGCACGTCCCAGATGTCGACCCCGAGCGTGTTCGCGTGCGAGAGCAGCCGGGCCTCGGTCTGCTGGCCGATCCCGCGCCGCGGGGAGTTGACGATCCGCGAGAACGAGATCGCGTCGGCGGGGTTGGCGAGCAGGCTGAGGTAGGCGACCGCGTCCTTGATCTCCGCCCGGTCGTAGAACTTCGTCCCCCCGATCACCTGGTAGGGAACCTCGAAGCGGACGAGCGTGTCCTCGAGCACGCGGCTCTGAGCGTTCACCCGGTAGAAGACCGCGATCTCGTCACGGGGCGTCCCCTCGTCGACGAGCCGGTCGATCTCGCCGGCGACGTAGCGCGCCTCGCTGTGCTCGTCATCGAGCTCGGCGACGGTGACCATCTCGCCGCGACCGGCGTCCGTCCAGAGGTGCTTCGGGCGGCGCTCGTGGTTGTGGGAGACGATCGCGTTCGCCGCGTCGAGGATCGTCTGGGTCGAGCGGTAGTTCTGCTCGAGGAGGATCACTTCGGCACCCGTGAAGTCACGTTCGAACTCCACAATGTTGCGGATGTCCGCGCCGCGGAAAGCGTAGATCGACTGGTCGGAGTCGCCCACCACGGTGAGGGATGCGGCGGGTATGCCGCCCTGGGCATCCGTCTCGATGCGGGTGTCGGCAGGCACGTGCACGGGCTCCACGGGGCGGGTGAGTT
>DATHVI010000124.1:0-5970 GCA_035461385.1 Solirubrobacterales bacterium | reverse complement strand
GGATGAAGAGGACGTCGGTGAGCGCGCGCAGCGGGCCGGTCTGCGCGAGCCGGTAGTCGAGCACCTGGGTGACGAGGGTCCGGTGTTCGGCGTCCTCGGTGCCGGGCAACATCTCGAAGCTGGTCTCGAGCGTGCCCGAGGCCTCGGGATCGCTGAACTCGATCCGGTGGAGACGTCGCGGCTCATGCTCAGCCACCCGCTCGTGCACGGTCCCCCGTCCCGCTGGAGTCGACCGCCATACGAGCGTGCCGCCACCCTCGGGATAACCCGCGGATGAGGCGACGGAGCCGAAGCCGTCCACCCAAGCCGGCCATCTGGAAGCGTCGAAGTAGAGATCCCACGCCTCGGCGAGCGAAGCGTCGACTTCCGTGTTGGCCTCTACCTGCGCCACGCGGCCACGATAGTCGGCACGGCGCCGCAAAGCCCGGTCCAGATCGCGGGGGCGTGATCCTCGTAGTTCTTCGCGGCCTCGAAGCGCTCGAATTGGCCGGTCGAATTGGCCGGTCGCCTAGGAGGCGACGACCTCCTCGGCCCGGTTGTCCGGGCTCATGGCCTCGGGAATCTTCTCGTTGACATCGCGGCCCATGAGGACCTCCTTGGCGATGACGAGACGCTGGATCTGCGAGGTGCCTTCGTACAGCTGCATGATCTTCGCGTCGCGCATGAGCTTCTCGACCGGGTACTCCTTGATGAACCCGTAGCCGCCGTAGACCTGGACCGCGTCGACGGTGATCTCCATCGCCGAGTCGGCAGCGAACCGCTTCGCGTGCGACGCGGCGAGGGTGTTGCGGACGCCCTGGTCGAGCCGCGCCGCCGACTGCCAGGTCAGAAGCCGTGCCGCCTCGACCTTGGTCGCCATGTCGGCGATCATGAACGCGACCGCCTGGTGCATCGCGATCGGGACCCCGAACTGGACCCGCTCCTTCGAGTACTCGGAGGCGAACTCGAACGCCGCGCGCCCGATCCCGACGGCCATCGCCGCGACCCCGGGCCGGGTGCGGTCGAGGGTCATCATCGCGAGCTTGAAGCCGTGGTTCTCCTCGCCGAGCAGGTGATCTGCCGGGACCTCGGTCTCGTTGAAGGTGATCGTCGCCGTGTTCGAGGCGCGCTGACCGAGCTTGTCCTCCTTCTTGTCGACCGTCACCGTGCCGTCCTTGGGGACGACGAAGGCGGAGATCCCGCGGTGGCCGGCCTCCTTGTCGGTCTTCGCGTAGACCGTGAACCAGTCGGCGTGGCCGCCATTGGTGATGAAGCACTTCGAGCCGTTGATGACGTACTTGTCGCCCTGCTTGGTCGCCGTCGTCTTCATCCCCGAGACGTCGGAGCCGGCGTCGGGCTCGGTGAGGCAGAACGAGGCCAGCTTCGGGGCCTCGGTGAGCATCCCGAGGTAGCGCTTCTTGATCTCCTCGGAGCCGCCGATGCCGACCGGCGCCGCCGCGAGCCCGTTCGCCATCAGGCTGGTCCCGATCCCGGAGCAGCCCCAGCCCATCTCCTCCTCGATCAGGCAGCCCGAGAGGTAGTCGAGCCCGGGCCCGCCGTACTCGTCGGCGACGTGGGTGTTCATCAGGCCGACCTCCCAGGCCTTCTCGATGATCTCCTGCGGCCAGGTGCTGTCGCGGTCGAAGTCCCAGGCGACGGGCCTGATCTCCTTCTCGGCGAAATCGTGCGCCATCTCGCGCAGGTCCTTCTGCTCGTCGGTCAGCGTGAAGTCAACCACTGCTCACGGGCTCCTTTGCGTGCTCGGTGCTCTCACCGCAACCTCTCCGGCTGGCGGCGAAGACCACGTTGACGGTCTTCGATTGACTGATCAGTCAATGGCTCAAAGGGTACTAGGCTTAGTCCCACTGTGCCCCCGGTTGCGCTCTCCGTCGGGGAGACGATCCTCCTCATCACCCTGGTCGCGATCCCGGTTGCCGCGCTCGCGTTCATCGTCGGCGCCCGCAACGCGCTCGGCCAGATCGGCCGCGGGCCGCTGTCGATCGACCAGGAGCCGCGGGCGTCGCGGCCCGGGTCCGCGGCGCCGATCTCGCGCGAGACGCACGCGGCCGAGGTCCGCCAGATGCTCGAGGCGAAGGCGTACCGCCGCCGGCGCCGTGGCGGCGGCGACCTCGACGTCGACGCCGAGGTCGACCGGCTGCTCTCCCCCGGGCGCCCCGGCGGCTCGCCGCCCGCCGACCCCGAGCTCGCCGCCGAGGTCCGCGGCCTCGTGCTCGCCGCAAACGACCGCCGGCGGCGGCGCGGCGAGCCGCCGCTCGACGTCGACGCGGAGGTCGCCCGGCGCCTCGCCGAGCTCGGCGGCCTCGACGGGTGAGCCGGCGCGCGAACGGTTAATCTCCGGTCTGTGAGCGAGCGACATTCATGTCGCGAGAGCAGCAGGTGCCGTGGGGTGTGGCTGTGAGCGAGCGACATTCATGTCGCGAGAGCAGCATGTGCCGTGAGGTGTGGCTGTGAGCGAGCGACATTCATGTCGCGAGAGCAGCAGGTGCCGTGAGGTGTTCGTTTGAACGCCGACGGGCGCGATGAGAACGTCGTCGATCTCGACGAGATGCTCGTCCAGCCGGGCACGTACTTCAACCCGCAGACCGAGGTCGTCGTGATCGTCGACGACTCCGCCTCGCTCGACCAGGAGGTCTTCAACATGGAGGCCTACGAGGGAGCCGATTGGGTCCGGATCTCCGACGAGGTCCCGGTCGACTCGAGCAACCTCGACGCAGCGCTCGAGCGGTTCCAGACCCACTACCACCCCGGGGCCCGCGACTCGGTCTCGGCGACCGCGCTCGAGCAGGGCGACGAGGAGTACGACGAGGGCGAGGACGGCCAGGACCCGGGCCGGGAGGACTGATGGCCGGCTACGAGATCGCCGCGCGCGGCGAGGCCGTCGACTGGATGGCCCACTATCCCGGCTTCGGCGAGATGCGCTGGTACACCGAGGAGATCGACGCCGACGAGGTCTCGTTCAGCTGGCGCCTGATGCCTCCCGGGACCGGCGGCCGGGGGAGCTACGGCCACCGTCATCCCGGCCACGAGGAGGTCTACTTCGTGATCTCCGGGACGCCGACGTTCAAGGTCGGCGACGACGTCTTCGAGGCGGAGCCGAAGACCGCGGTGCGGATGACCGGGGAGGAGTACTACTCGGTCCACAACGACACCGACGGCGAGGTCGAGCTGCTGATCTTCAACGTCCGGGTGCCCGATCTCCCAACCGAGCGCGAGGAGGGCTTCTGGCCCGAGTAGTGGGGACCGGGAGCGTCAGGCGAGGGCGACGTAGGCGATGAAGGCGACGAACAGCCCCGCCCAGACGGTGATCGGCAGCAGCTCGAACCGGCCCCGCAGCCGCAGCGCCCAGTAGGCGAGCGCCCCGCCGGCGAGCCCGAGGGCGCCGGAGACGACCGCGAAGCTGCCGAGATCCCAGTGGGTGAACGCGAGGCCGAAGGCGATCGGCATCGTCGACTGGAAGACCATCGCCCCGGTGATGTTGCCGAGCGCGAGGCTGTCCTTGCCCTGGCGGACCCAGAAGAAGCTGTTCGCCTTCTCCGGCAGCTCGGTCGCGAGCGGCGCGAGGACCAGCGACAGCACCAGCGGCTCGACGCCGAGCGCGTCGGCGACGTAGATCAGCTCCTCGACGAACAGGTGCGCGCCGCCGACGATCGCCCCGAGCCCGACCGCGAACTGGAGCATGATCAGGCGCATCGAGGGGTCGGCGTCGGTGTCGGGCCCGGTCCGGTCCATGTACAGGGGCGCGAGGGTGTCGACCTCCTGGACCTCGCCGCCGCCGCGCAGCGTCCTGCGCACGTAGGTGCCGTAGGCGAGGACGAAGACCAGCGCCGCCGGGATCTGGACCGCGGTCGGGACCCCGAGCCCGAGCCCGACCCCGAGGGCGAAGAAGACCAGGAAGAAGACGAGGTCGCGGTCGAGGGTCTCGACGTGGACGCTGAGCGAGACCCCCTGGGCCCGGCGGCGGCGGAACAGCAGCGCGCTCGTCCCGACCAGCGCCATCGCGATCGTCGCGAGCAGGAACGGGGCGCCGACGATCGCCCCGATCGCGACCTCCTGCGAGCCCTCGGCGCCGCCGATCACGGCGACGATCGGGATCATCGTCTCCGGCATCGCCGTCCCGACCGCGGCGAGCAGGCTGCCGGTCGCCCCCTCGCCCATCTTCAGCTTGTGCCCCGCCCACTCGACCGCGTTGATGAACAGCAGCGCGCCGGCGAGGATGACGGCGAAGCTCGCCGCGAGGAGGACGACCTCCACCGGTTACGACCTCAGCTCGGCTCGCGGGACAAGGCTCGGTCCGGAACCGCTAGAGCTCGTCGGCGCAGGCGTTGATCGCCTCGGGGTCGCCGGCCGCATCCTGGATGCAGTCGAGGTACCGCTGCGCGTCCTCGGGATCGATGTCCTCGGCGCCGCGGTCGTCTCCACCACCGCCGCCGCCACCGCCCGGGCGCGACGAGTCGTCGAGCTCGGGCAGATCGCCGAGGCCTCCGGATCCGAGCCCGGCGCCGCCGAGGCCCTCGAGGTCGAAGTCGTCGCCGAGCAGCTCCTCGAGCGGCCGGGTCGGGCCCGCGGGCGGCTCGATCGTCTGCGGCTCGTTGACGGCGCTGACCCGGACCGCGAAGTCGATCTCGACCCGCTCGACCGGGAGCACGGCGACGCCGGCGGTGAACGCCGACGGGTCGATGACGAGCGTCGCGTCGAGGCGCCGCAGCTCGTCGTCCTCGGTCCCGGAGTAGAGGTCGAAAGTCGCTTCGGGGACCGCGTTCGCGAGCTGGGCGGGATCGACCGCGGGGATGCTGACGCCGGGGATCGTGCGCGCGAACTCGATCACGTCGTTGAGCATCCGCTCGACGTCGAGCGCCCCTGAGACGTGGACGGTCTCGAGCCCGTCGACGTCCTCGGTCCCCTCGTTCTCGAGGTTCGTCAGCCAGTCCTCGGTGAAGTCGGTCTCGCAGATCGAGGTGTCGCCGCCGGTGTCGAGCTGCGAGAGCGCCTGCTCGCACTGCTCGCGAAACGAGGCGTCGGAGCCGGCGGTCGACTGCGACTCGAACTCGTCGCGAAGCTGCCCGTAGAGCTCGGGGCCGGCCTCGTAGACGTCGCCCCTGTACTCGACGAACGCGTTGTCGTCGGTGACCACGATCCGGCCGGACTCGTTGACGCTCTCGCCTCCGCCCTCGCCGCTTACGCTGCCGCTGAGATCGAGCTGCGGGAGCTGGGGGTCGTCGGTGTCCTCGCCCTGGAACGGCCCCGAGAGCGCCGCCGTCAGCTCACCGCCCTCCTCCCCGGTCGCCGCGACCGAGAGCTCGAGGTCGAAGACGCCGCTCGTCACCCGGGTGTCGTTGTCGAACGTGCGCTCGACGACGTCGGCCGGATCTGCGCTCTCGGCGTCATCGCCGCCGCAACCGGCCCCGATCAGCGAGACCGGCAGCGCCAGGGCGCAGATCGCAAGGAAGGTTCGGGCTCGGGTCAAGGTGGATCGTCTCCTCGGTCGGTCGTGCGGCGGGCGGGGGGCCAGCGTACCGAACTCGATTCGCGCCCCGGCCGGGCTCAGCCGCCGCCGGACGACTCGATCGCCGCCGCCGAGCGCACCGCGAGCCCGAGCTCGAATCGGCCCTCCGGATCGTCGAGCGCGTCGCCGAGCAGCGCCCGCAGGCGACCGAGCCGGTAGCGGACGGTCTGCGGATGGACGTGGAGCTCGGCGGCGACGCGGGAGGCCTCGCCCTGGTGGTCGAGCCATGCCCGCAGCGTCGCCAGCAGGCGGCGCCGCGACGCGGGCGTCTCGGCGGCGAGCGGCGCGAGGCGGCGCGCCGCGAGCTCGGCGAGCAGCTGCTCGTCGTTGTGGGCGACGAGCTCCGGCAGGTGCTCGGCGGCGACGATGAGCCCGTCAGCCTCGATCACGCCCGCGGCGGCCAGCCGGTGCGCGGCGAGCGCCCGCCCGGCGCTGGTCCCGGCCGCGAGCCAGGGCCCGGTCGGCCC
>DATHVI010000123.1:0-1517 GCA_035461385.1 Solirubrobacterales bacterium | reverse complement strand
GTACTGCGGGGTGACCGCGGTGTCGTCGACGACCACGCCGGCCGACTTCATCCCCGCACGGGTCGCGGCGGCGCCGATGTCGTCGACCGAGGCGGCGGCGAGCTTGGCGAGGGCCGCGATGTCGTCGAGCAGGCCGAACAGACCGGCTGCCATGGCGAGTCCTTCCGTGTCTGGCCGGTCGCCCCGGCCGGTGGGTCAACCGCAGGGTACCCGCGACCGTCCCCCGCGTTCTCCCGGCACGACAGCGGCTGCGCCCGAGCGAGCGGCGTCAACCGTGGAGGCGACCCAGACCTACCCCGAGGTAGGCGGCGGCGAAGGTACCGGTGCCGAGCAGGGCGGCGTAGCGGGCGAACTCGTTGCCCGCCTCGGCGGCGACGGTCTCGACATGGATGTCACGCTCGGCGGCGGCCGCGACCAGCCGACCCCGCTGCTCGCGCACGGGCGCCTCGTCGGACCCGTCGTCGAGGATCACCAGGATCGGCCGGCGCTCGGCGGCGTCGCCGGACTCGTCGACGTCGGCGAACGGGTCGGCGAAGACGTCATGGCGGGGAGCCGCTGCGATCACCGGCAGCAGGTGCTCGGCGTCCGCCGCGAGAGCAGGTCGCCCGCTCATGCGCCGGATCGACTCCGCGATGCGCCGTGCGGCCCGCGCCGCGAGCACCGACCCGCCCCAGACCAGCGGCGTCGCCTCGGCCATCGAGATCGCGAGGAGCTTCGCCGGGTTGACCGAGAGGTCACGGTAGGGCGAGCAGGAGATCGCCACCTCGTCGAGCGCGACCGCGACCGCCTCGGCATCGGCCTCCGGCCCGAGGACGAGCCGTTCGAGGAACTGCAGCATCACCACAGCCGTCGCGAGCTGGTCGCCCGAGGACACCGGCAGGATCGTGCTGTGGCGGCCCGCGGCGTGCTCGGCGACGAGGCTGCGCTCGGGACACGCGACAGCGAGCTGGCAGCCGCGGCGCACCGCCTCGGCCACCGCCGAGGCCGTGCCGGAGTCGTTGCCCTCGGGAGCCAGGACCACGACGAGGTCGAGGGAGCCCGCCCAACCGGGAAGGCCAGGCCCGGGCCACGCCACGAACGGCACCGGACACCAGGGCTCGAGCACCGCGCGCAGGAGCCGCGAGTCGGGACCCGCGGCCACCACGGCGCGGGGGCGGTCCTCACCCGCGGCAGCGGCGGTCGCCGCCTCGATCGCCTCTGCGGCGCCACCGGCCTCGCGGCGCACTCGGGCGCCGGCCTCGGCGAGCGAGCGCAGGACGGAGTCGGCCCGTGACAGAGCCTCCTCGTCGTCGAGACGGGCTTCGTCGAAGACCGCGCTCATCAGGCCTGCTCGGGGCGGCGCGCCTCGTCGACGAGGAGCACGGGGATGTCGTCGCGGACCGGGTAGGCGAGACCGCACGAGGTGCAGACCAGCTCCTGCGCGGCGTCGTCGACCGCCAGCTTCCCGTGGCAGTCCGGGCACACGATGATCTCGAGCAGGGCGGGGTTGAGGTTCATGCGTCTCTCCTGATCATGGC
>DATHVI010000122.1:0-12790 GCA_035461385.1 Solirubrobacterales bacterium | reverse complement strand
GTCGGGCCGCCGTTTCGCTTCAGCTTGCCGATCCGCGGGTTGACGCCGACGATGTCGCCCGGCGCCGGCGGGCCGAAGCCGTCGCAGGCGCTCGCCGGGCCCAGCGTCGAGACGAGGTTGTGGCCGAGCGAGTCGATCTTCGAATCGCCGGCGCAATCGTTTCGAATGCTCCCCGAGGCGCCGACGACATTGAGCGCGACGAGCGAGTTCTCGACCTCGAATCCCACCGAGCTGAGCCGGAACAGCCCGCCGCCGTTGATCCCGATCATGCCCTCGCCGTCGGCGTCGGCGACGTTGCGGGCCACCGTCACCGCGTTCAGAGAGACGCTCGCCCCGTCGCGCGCATGGATCGCGCCGCCCGTGCCGTCGGCTCGGTTGCCGGCGAAGGTCGAGTTGACGATGCTGACCGGCGGTCCGTCGGCGAACAGCCCGCCGCCGTCCGTGCCGGCCCGATTCCGGTCGAAGGTCGACCGCCGGATCGCCGTCGCCCCGGCGCCGTCGTTGTTGACGCCGCCTCCGGAGTCCGACGCGGCGCCGTTGCGGGCGAAGGTGCTGAAGACGATCTCGACGCTCGCGTCTGCGGCTTCCAGTCCGCCGCCCTCGCCCCCGGCCTGGTTCCGGACTACGCGGCTCGAGCGTACGAGCACGAATCCGTCCGATCCGCCGCCATTGACCCCGCCGCCGTCGCCGGTCAGGCCACGGTTGCGGACGATCGCCGACCTCGCGATCACGAGTGGCTCGCCCTGGTCCGCGTCGACACCGCCCCCGTCGTCGTCGGCAACGTTGCCGCGGATGACCGAGCGGAACACCGAAAGCGGCGCGTCGGTGCGGACCGCGCCACCGTCACCGCCCCCACTTGACGGCTGAGCGCCCCCGGTGAGCGTGAGCTTCTTAAGCCTCGTCGTCGCCCCGGCAAAGATCTCGAACGCGCGATCGATGCCGTTCGCATCGATCGTCGCGCGGCCCTTGCCCGGGTGCCGGACGATCAGCGGATGGTTGGTGATATCGAGGTCGCCCTCGAGGGCCCCGTCCTCGCCTCCGAGCGTGTTCTCCTGCGCGAGCCGGTAGGGCCGGCGCCGGTTCGGGAGCTCGATCACGTCCCGCCCCGGCCGGGCGTTGGCGGCGATCACCGCCTCGCGCAGCGAGCAGTCGCGCTGCTTGCAGCCGTTGGGCGCCGGATCGCCGCGCTTGGTGACGACGAACGTCTTCGCGGAGGCGGCTCCGGCGAGGCCGAATATCGCGGCGGCGGCCACCGCAAACGCAGCGGCGAGCCCGACAGCGGCGCGAGAGCGCGAGGAGATCAGTCTCAGGGTCCTCTCTGGTGGTGGTCGCGGCCCACGCTAGCCGCGGGCGAATGGCGCGTCAAGCCTGAAGCCGGGAGCGGCGCTGATTGACTGGTCAGTCAGGTAGGCTCGATTTGGCTAGTATCCGCGCTCGCACGTCCCGAAGGAGGCTTGGAGCTTGAAGATTTGCTGCCTGGTGAAGGAGGTCCCGGATCCATCCGTGCAGAAGCGGATCGATCCGTCGACGATGCGGCTCGACCGCAGCGGAGAGACCAACCTGAACCCGTTCGACACTCACGGCATCGAGGAGGCGATGCGGATCCGCGAGGGAGGCAGGGTCGAAGTCGACGAGATCGTCGCCGTCACGATGGGCCCCGAGACCTCGGCGCGGGCGCTCCAGAAGGCGGTCGCGCTCGGCGCCGATCGCTCGGTTCAGCTCACCGATGGGGCCTTGGCCGACTCCGACGTCTGTGCCACCGGATACGCGCTGGCGAAGGTGCTCGAGGCCGAGCAGCCCGATCTGGTGCTGCTCGGGCAGCAGTCCGACGACGGCGAGTGCTACACGATCGGAGCCGTCGTCGCCGACCATCTGCGGATGCCGTCGCTGACCCAGGTGATCAAGATCGAGGTCGAGAATGGCAGGCTCGTCTGCGAGCGCCAGGCGGAGTACGGCTACGACACCGTCGAGGTCGAGCTGCCGGCGGTGATCTCGGTCGGCGATGCGATCAACGAGCCCCGCTACCCAAGCCTGAAGGCGATCATGGGCGCGAAGAAGAAGCCACTCGACACGAAGGCGATCGGCGATGCCGGGATCGACCCGTCGCGGGTCGGCGGCGACGGAAAGCGGACCGAGGTCCTGGCGATCAACCCGCCGCCCCAGAAGGAGGCCGGCGAGGTGTTCGAGGACGAGGACACGGGGGAGACGGTCGAGAAGGTCGTCGCCTGGCTCGAGGAAAGGAAGCTGATCTAACGATGGCTGGGATCCTGGTTTATGCCCTCCACGACGACGAGGGCAACTTCAACAAGAACTCGCTCGGGGCGATCTCGGAAGCGGCGAGGCTCGCCGGCGAGCTCGGCGCGGAGGCGTCGGCGGTCGTCGTCGGCGAGGTCTCCGACGAGGCCGCCGCCGGGCTCGGCGGCTACGGCGCGAAGCGCGTCTTCCGCGCCTCGTCGGCACCGGAGGGGCTCGCGCAGCCGATCGTCGACGTGATGGCGAAGGTGATCTCCGACGAGGGGTTCGGCTACGCGCTCTTCGGCGGCGGCCTGCTCGGCTTCGAGATCGGGGCCGGCCTGACCGCGCGGCTCGGCGCGGGAGTGACGATGGAGGTGACCGAGGTCAAGGTCGCGGACGGCAAGCTGGTGGCCGTCCGGCCGGTGCTCCAGGACTCGGCGGTGGTCGACGTCGGCTACGTCGGCGAGCCGGGGATCATCATCGGGCGACTGAACGCGTTCGACGTCCGCGAGGCGGGCGAAGGCGCGGCAGAGGTCGTCGATGTCGACGTCGAGCTCTCGGAATGGTCGACGAAGGCGCGAATGGTGAAGCGCGGCGAGCAGCGCGGCGACGAGGTCAACATCGAGGACGCGGAGATCCTCGTCGGTGGCGGCCGGGGCCTGGGAGAGGCCGACAACTTCAAGCTCTGCGAGGAGCTTGCGGAGACGATGGGCGGCGCCGTCGCGGCGACCCGCGCCGTCGTCGACGCGGGTTGGTACCCATACTCGGCGCAGATCGGTCAGACCGGAAAGACCGTTGCGCCGAAGCTTTATCTGGCCGCGGGGATCTCGGGCGCGATCCAGCACAAGGTCGGGATGCAGAGCTCGGAGAACATCCTCGCGATCAACAAGGACCCGAACGCACCGATCTTCGAGTTCTGCGATCTCGGCGTCGTCGGCGATCTGCACAAGGTCCTGCCGAAGCTGACCGAGGCCGTGAAGGCGAAGAAGGGGTCATAGGGAGCTCTGCCGATGGCCGTCGCGCCGAAGGAGTACCCGCCCCCGGTCGACGAGGCGGGGTTCATCGCCGAGCCGACCGACCCCGAGGACGAGCGGATCGAGGTCGGCGTTGCGATCGTCGGCGGCGGGCCGGCCGGGCTCGCCTGCGCCAACCGGCTCTGTGACCTGCTCGCCGACGAGCCGAAGCTTCAGGAGAAGCTCGGCGACGTGCCGGTGGCGGTGATCGAGAAGGGCAAGGTCTGCGGCGCGCACAACCTCTCCGGCGCGAACATGCGCCCGGGCGCGATGCGGGAGCTGTTTCCGGACCTCGACCCCGCCGACTGGCCGTTCGCGCTCCAGGAGGTCGAGAAGGATGCCGTCTACCTGCTGACAAGGCGGCGGGCACTGCCGCTCGTGCCGATGCCGCCGAACTTCCGCAACCGCGGCAACTACGTGGTCTCGGTCGCGCAGCTTTCGCGGTTTCTCGCCGAGCAGGCCGAGGGGAAGGGCGCCTACATCCTCACCGAGACGGTCGCCGACAAGCTGCTGATCTCAGACCGAATCGTCCGTGGGATCCGCTCCGGCGACCGCGGCCGCGGCCGCGATGGCGAGGAGTTGGCGAACTTCGAGCCCGGGTCAGACGTGATCGCCCGGGCGACGGTCCTCGCCGAGGGAACGCTCGGGCACCTGACGCACGCGGCGCTCGACTACTTCGACCTCCACGGGTCGCTCCCCGTGCGCTGGGAGCTCGGGGTGAAGGAGGTCTGGGAGGTCCCGGAGCCGCTCGATCGGGTGATCCACACGATGGGCTGGCCGCTTCGCAAGCGAGCGCGCTGGAACGAGTTCGGCGGCAGCTTCATCTACCCGATGGGCGAGGACAAGCTCTGCATCGGGATGGTGATCGGGCTCGACCACACCGACTCGACGCTCTCGTGCCACGACCTCCTCCAGGAGCTGAAGACGCATCCGTTCGTGCGCAAGCTGCTCGCCGGGGGCAAGCGAGTCGGCTGGGGGGCGAAGACGATCCCGTCCGGCGGCTACTACTCGATGCCGCGGAGCCTCGCGGTTCCGGGGATGGCGATCGCCGGCGACGCCGCGAGCATGGTCAACGTGCCCGAGCTGAAGGGCATCCACTACGCGATGCACGCCGGGATCTTCGCTGCCGAGGCGATCTTCGAGGCGCTCAGGGCCGAGTCGGTGAACCTCGACGGCTACGACCGCAGGGTTCGCGACTCGCTGATCGAGCGCGACCTGTTCAAGTCACGCAACATGCGCCAGCCGTTCTCGAGGGGCTTCTTCGTCGGCGGGGCGATCGCGAGCGCGATGACGATCACCCAGGGCCTGTTTCCGGGGGGAAAGTGGGGATACGAGGCCGACACGGAGATCGAGATGCGCCCCGGGGGCGCGTCTGCGCGCTACCCGGAGCCCGACAACGAGCTCACCTTCAACAAGCTCGACTCGGTGTTCCTGTCGGGCAACGCGACCCGTGACGACGCCCCCAATCACGTCAAGGTCCAGCGCCACGTTCCGCGCGCCCTCGCCGAGACCTGGGTCAACCTCTGCCCGGCCCAGGTCTACGAGATCCCCGAGGACCAGCTCGGGAACGGCGCGGCGGTCGTCGATGTCAACGTCACCCCCTCGAACTGCGTCCAGTGCGGGGCGATCAACGCCAAGGGCGGGAGGTTGACGATGCCCGAGGGCGGCGACGGCCCGATGTACACGGAGACCTAGAACACAACTCCGTCAGAACGCAACTCCGTCAGAACGCAACTCCGTCAGAACACAACTCCGTCAGAACACAACTCCGTCGCCTTCTTCGTTCCCGCGACTTCGTCGCTAGCGGTGGCGGTGCAAACTCCCCTCGATGGACGAACTGCGCGTCAAGTTGCGGGATCGCTCGGAGGTCCTCGTGCGGCCGATCGAGCCGGGCGACAAGCAGGCGCTCGCTCGGGGGTTCGCGCGGCTGAGCGCCGACTCGCGCTACCAGCGCTTCCTGGCCCCGATGGAGGAGCTGACCGACGCCCAGCTCGCCTACCTGACCGAGATCGACCACCACGACCACGAGGCGCTGGCGGCATTCGACACCGAGACCGGCGACGGGGTCGGGGTGGCGCGCTACGTCCGGGCTCCCGGCGCCGACGCGGCCGAGGCGGCGGTGACGGTGGTCGACGACTGGCACGGCCGCGGGCTCGGGACGGCGCTGTCGACGCTGCTCGCCGACCGCGCCCGGGAGGAGGGCATCCGCCGCTTCACCGCGATCCTGCTCGCCTCCAACCGCCAGATGCTCGAGCTGCTGGCAACGCTCGGGCCGACGCGCGAGGTCTCCCAGAAGGAGGGGATCGTTGAGATCGAGGTCGAGCTTCCAGAGGCGGGGATCGGGGAGCACATGGCCCGCGTGCTCCGAATCGCCGCCGGCGGGAGGGTCGAGCTCGCGACGCCCCCATGGGGGCTCGAGCAGGTCAACCGGGGCGGCCCGGCGACCGACGCCTCGAGCTAGCCCACCCGCCCGATCGTTCGTCGCCGTACCGCATCGACGGCGCCGCTCCGGGTATAACGGTGGCCATGGATATCACCAGCCCGGACAGCGCCGGAAAGCGCGACCAGATCATCGAGATGCTCGAGAAGGCCTACTGGATGGAGGTCGAGACGGTGATGAGTTACATCGCCAACTCGGTCAACCCGGACGGAGTCCGGGCCCAGGAGATCAAGGAGTCGCTCGCCGAGGACATCCAGGAAGAGCTCGGCCACGCCCAGCAGTTCGCCCAGCGGATCAAGGAGCTCTACGGCGTCGTCCCCGGCTCACAGGGGTTCGACGCCGAGCAGTCCTACCTGCAGCCGCCCGATGACCAGGTCGACATCGTCCACGTGATCAAGGGAGTGATCGAGGCCGAGCGCGGCGCGATCGACCACTACGCGAAGATCGTCGAGGAGACCGACGGCGTCGACCCCGTCACCCAGGACATGATGATCGCGATCCTCCACGACGAGCAGGGGCACCTGCGCGAGTTCGAGGGCTTCCTCCGCGAGTACGAGGCGGCCGGCCTCGCCTAGCAAGGCCCGGCCGGGCTCGCGATCGGTGCGGCTAGAATCGTCGGCGATGAAGACCGGCATTCACCCCGACTACGTGCTCGCCCACGTCCGCTGCTCGTGCGGGAACGAGTTCTACACCCGCTCGACCAAGCCCGAGCTCCACGTCGAGATCTGCTCCGCGTGCCATCCCTTCTACACCGGCAAGCAGAAGCTGGTCGACACCGGCGGCCGCGTCGAGCGCTTCAAGCGTCGCGCTGCACGCAGCCGCCGCGGCTGATCCGCAGCTCTCGTTGAGCGCCGAGCGAGGCCCGGACCGCGCGCGCGGGCGGACCGGCGCGCGCGACCGCGCAGGCCCAGCGCCCGCGATCGGGGGCCAGGCGGTGCTCGAGGGCGTGATGATGCGCTCGCCCGACGCGTGGGCGGTGGCGGTGCGATCGCCGGGCGGCGGGATCGACGTCACCACGGCGGCGTTCGTCTCCGCGATCCGGCGTCACCGCGCGCTGCGGCTGCCACTCGTCCGCGGGGTGGTCGCCCTCGCCGAGTCGATGCGGCTCGGGCTCCGCGCGCTGGCGATCTCGGCCCGCGCCCGGCTCGCGGCCGAGGGCGAAGCGGGGGGGCTCGACGATGGGGCGGCGACGGTGACCTCAGTGGCCGTGGTCGCGCTCGGGATCGGCGCGTTCTTCGTCGTTCCGGCGGCGGTCGCGCACGCCCTCGTCTCCGGGCCGCTCGCGGCCTTCCTCGCCGTCGAGACAGCGCTCCGGCTCGCGATCTACCTCGCCTACGCGTCGTGGATCGGTCGCGCCGCCGGCCTGCGACGAACGCTCGCCTACCACGGCGCCGAGCACATGGCGATCGCCTGCCACGAGGCCGGCGACCGGCTGACGCCCGAGTCGGCGCTGCGACACTCCCGGCTTCACCCCCGCTGCGGAACCAACTTCCTGCTCGTCCTGATGGTCCTCGCCACCGTGGTCTACGCCCCGGTCGGGATCCCCGACTGGCACTGGCTGCTGCTGTCGCGAATCCTCGGGGTCCCGGTCGCGGTGGCGATCTCGTACGAGGCGATCCGGTGGATGGGCGCTGGTCGCGGAAGCGCCGCCGTCCGTGCGCTCTCCCGCCCGGGCCTCGCGCTCCAGCGCCTCACCACCCGCGAGCCCGACCGCGACCAGGTCGAGGTCGCGATCGCGGCGTTGCAGCCGGTGCTCGCGGCCGCCGAAGGCGGCGGCGCCGCCGCCGCCGGCGAAGCCGAGCTGGTGGCTTAGCCGGACCCCTTGGGCGCGGACGCCCGGCCGGCACCGCCGGGATAGGCTGCGCCGCCTTCGACGTCCCGCTTCCGGAGAGCGCCGCGAGGCCGTTCTGAGTCCCGGGCGCGCCGCCGGGTAGTGACTACGGAGTAGCGCGCTTGCGGGCAGGCGTAGGATCGGTGGCGATGCTCCAGGTGCGGATCCATGGTCGCGGCGGGCAGGGGGTCGTGACCGCTGCCGAGCTGCTCTCGGTCGCGGCGTTCGCCGACGGCCGCCACGCCCAGGCGTTTCCGAGCTTCGGCTCCGAGCGCACCGGCGCGCCGGTGGTCTCGTTCTGCCGCATCGACGACGCGCCGATCCGCAGCCGCGAGCCGATCGCCGAGCCCGACGCGCTGATCGTCCAGGACCCGACGCTGCTCCACCAGGTCGACCTGTTCGCCGGCGTCGGGCCCGGGGCCGCGGTGCTCGTCAACAGCTCGCGCAGCCCCGAGGGCCTCGGGATCGAGGAGCTCGCAACGCGGCTCGACGGCGGCCGGCTGCTGACCGTGCCTGCGACCGAGCTCGCCCGCGAACACCTCGGCCGCCCGCTGCCGAACGCCGCCCTGCTCGGCGGGTTCGCGGCGCTTACCGGCGCGGTGGCGATCGGGTCGGTTGCGAAGGCGATCCGCGAGCGCTTCGCCGGCCCGGTGGGGGAGGGCAACGTCGCCGCCGCCGAGGCGGCCTTCGACCACGTCCGCGAGCGGATCGGGGAGCCGGCCCGTGCTTGAGCAGCTCGAGGGATCGGCGGCGGTCGCGCGCGCGGTCGCGCGCTGCCGGCCCGAGGTCATCTCGGCGTACCCGATCTCGCCCCAGACCCACATCGTCGAGGGGCTCTCCGACATGGTGCGGACCGGAGAGCTCGAGCCGTGCGAGTACCTGATGGTCGAGTCGGAGTTCGCGGCTATGTCGGCGTGCATCGGCGCCTCGGCGGCCGGGGCGCGCGCCTATACGGCGACCGCCAGCCAGGGCCTCCTCTACATGGCCGAGGCGCTCTACAACGCCTCCGGGCTCGGGCTGCCGATCGTGATGACGCTCGCCAACCGGGCGATCGGGGCGCCGATCAACATCTGGAACGACCACTCCGACTCGATGTCGCAGCGCGACTCGGGCTGGATCCAGCTCTACGCGACCTCGAACCAGGAGGCGGTCGATCTCCACCTGCAGGCGTTCCGGCTCGCCGAGCAGCTGTCGCTGCCGGTGATGGTCTGCATGGACGGGTTCATCCTCACCCACGCCTACGAGGAGGTCGACGTGCCCGGGCAGGAGCAGGTCGACGCGTTCCTGCCGCCGTTCGAGCCCGGGATCGTGCTCGATCCCGACGCCCCGATGACGATCGGCTCACTGGTCGGCCCGGAGGCGTTCACCGAGGTCAAGTACCTGATGCACGCGAAGCAGATGCAGGCGCTGGACGCGATCCCGACGATCGCCGCCGAGTTTGCCGAGGCCTTCGGCCGCGAGTCCGGCGACCTGCTCAGCCACTACCGGACCGAGGACGCGGAGACCGTGGTCGTCGCCCTCGGCTCGGTCTTGGGGACGATCGCCGAGACGGTCGACGAGCTGCGCGACGAGGGTGTGAAGATCGGCGCCGTGGGCGTCAAGTGCTTCCGGCCGTACCCGCTCGAGGAGGTGCGCGCCGCGCTCGCCGACGCGGATCGGATCGTGGTGGTCGAAAAGGCGTTCGCGGTTGGCGCGGGCGGGATCGTCGGCCAGAACGTCCGCCTCGCGCTCTCCGGGCTTCCGGCGCGGGTCCACGACGTGGTCGCCGGGCTCGGAGGGCGCCCGATCACGAAGAAGTCGCTGCGCGGGCTCTTCGACGACGTCTTTGCCGACCGGCTCGAGGTCGGAAAGCTCCACTTCCTCGACCTGAAGCGCGACGTGGTCGAGCGTGAGCTCGAGCGCTCGCGGCCCTCGCCGGGGCCCCACGCGGAGCGGATCCTGCGCGACCTCGGCATCGTCGCCGCCCGGTCGCACTGAGGGGAGCCGGGCAGGAGGAGGAGACATGGCCGAGCAGCGAGTCAAGCACTACCAGGTCGGGACCTTCGCGGTCGGAAACAGGCTCCTGCCGCCCGAGGAGCGCACGGTTCAGGCTCGCACCGAGCGCTCGAACTCGCTCACCTCCGGCCACCGCGCCTGCCAGGGTTGCGGCGAGGCGCTCGGGGCGCGTTACGCGCTCGACGCGGCGATGCGGGCGACCGGCGGCCGGCTCGTGGCCGCGAACGCGACCGGCTGCCTCGAGGTCTTCTCGACCCCGTTTCCCGAGTCCTCTTGGCAGCTTCCGTGGCTCCACTCGCTGTTCGGCAACGCCCCCGCGGTCGCCTCGGGGATCGCCGCCGCGCTGCGGGCGAAGGGGCGCGAGGAGATCCGCGTCGTCGGCCAGGCGGGCGACGGCGGGACGGTGGACATCGGCTTTGCCTGCCTGTCGGGGATGTTCGAGCGAAACGACGACGTGCTGTTCATCTGCTACGACAACGAGGCCTACATGAACACCGGCGTCCAGCGCTCGGCGGCGACGCCGCCGGCGGCCCGGACGGCGAACACGAAGGCGATCGGCCCCGAGCCCGGGAACGAGTTCGGCAAGGGCAAGAACGTTCCGCTGATCGCGATGGCGCACGAGATCCCCTACGTGGCGACCGCGACCGTTGCCGACCTGCGCGACCTCGAGGCGAAGGTCGGGCGGGCGATGGAGATGCGCGGCGCCCGCTACCTCCACGTCTTCGTCCCCTGCCCGCTCGGCTGGGGCTCGCGCTCGCGCGACACGATCCGGATCGCGCGGCTCGTCAAGGAGACCGGCCTGTTCCCGGTGTTCGAGGCCGAGCGGGGTGAGGTCACCTCGGTGTCGAAGATCCGCCGCCGGGTCCCGGTGACCGAGTACCTGAAGCTGCAGCGGCGCTATGCGCACCTGTTCACCCCCGAGCGGCGCGACGACCTGATCTCGCGCCTGCAGGCGATCGCCGACCGCAACGTCGAGCGCTTCGGCCTGCTCAGCGACCCCGAGGAGGCCGCGGCGATGCCGGGCGAGGCGACCGACCTCGCCGGCCTGCCCCCGGACGGCGACGCCCCACCCGAGCGCGCGGGCGAGGAGACGAACGTGATGCGACTGCTCTCGGAGACCCACGGAGGACCCCGATGAGCGAGGAGCCACGACAAGGGAGAGGTGAGTCCCGGCGCGATCCCGGAGCGCTGACGGCGGCGAAGCCGTATGCGATCACGCTCGACGTCGGCTCGAGCCTCGCCAACAAGACCGGCACCTGGCGCACCGAGCGCGCGGTCTACGTCGATCGCCTGCCGCCGTGCAACAACGCCTGTCCGGCGGGCGAGAACATCCAGCGCTGGCTGTACGAGGCCGAGGAGGGCGGCGACGGCTACGAGCGCGGCTGGCGGAAGATCATGGAGGACAACCCGTTCCCGGCGATCATGGGACGGGTCTGCTACCACCCGTGCGAGACGGCCTGCAACCGCGGCCAGCTCGACGAGGCGGTCGGGATCAACTCGGTCGAGCGTTTCCTCGGCGACGAGGCGATCCGGCGCGGATGGAGGGTCGAGCCCGAAGCCGAGTCGTCCGGCAAGCGCGTGCTCGTCGTCGGCGCCGGTCCCTCCGGGCTCTCGGCCGCCTACCACCTGACCCGGATGGGCCACGCGGTGACGATCCGCGAGGCAGGGCCGATGGTGGGCGGGATGATGCGCTTCGGGATCCCCGCGTACCGGCTCCCGCGCGACGTCCTCGAGGCGGAAGTCGAGCGGATCCTCGCGATGGGGGTCGAGCTCGAGCTCGACAGCAAGGTCACCGACGCCGCCGAGGCGATGTCGGAGGGCGGCTTCGATGCCGCCTTCCTCGCCGTCGGCGCCCACCTCTCGAAGCGCGCCTACGTGCCCGCGGGAACCGCAGCGCACGTCCTCGACGCGGTCTCGCTCCTGCGCGGGCTCGAGGGGGGGGAGCGGCCGCTGCTCGGCCGCCGGGTCGCCGTCTACGGGGGCGGTGACACGGCGATGGACGTCGCCCGGACGGCGAAGCGGCTCGGCGCCGACGAGGCGGTGATCGTCTACCGCCGGACCCGCGACCGGATGCCCGCTCACGACGTCGAGGTGGAGGAGGCCGAAGAGGAGGGCGTGATGGTGCGCTGGCTTTCGACGATCAAGCACGCCGACGGGGGCAAGCTGACGCTCGAGCGGATGGAGCTCGACGCCGACGGGTTCCCCCAGCCGACCGGCGAGCTCGACGAGCTCGAGGCCGACTCGCTGGTGCTCGCGCTCGGCCAGGAGTGCGACCTGTCGCTGATCGAGGACGTCCCCGGGATCGAGGTCTCAGACGGCGTCGTCGAGGTCGGCCCGAACATGATGACCGGCCACGCCGGGATCTTCGCCGGCGGCGACATGGTCCCCGACGAGCGCTCGGTGACAGTCGGGATCGGCCACGGCAAGAAGGCCGCCCGGCACATCGACGGCTGGCTCCGCGACCGTGCCTACGAGCCGCCGCCCAAGCACGAGCTCGCGACCTTCGACAAGCTCAACACCTGGTACTACGCCGACGCCCCTCGGATGCATCGCCCGCGGCTCGCGCAGGTTCGCCGCCAGACGACGTTCGAGGAGGTCGTTCAGGGCCTCGACCCGGACAACGCGCTGCTCGAGGCCCGCCGCTGCCTGTCATGCGGGAATTGCTTCTCGTGCGACAACTGCTATGGCGTCTGCCCCGACAACGCGGTCCTGAAGCTCGGCGACCCCGGGGAGGCCTACGAGATCGACCTCGACTACTGCAAGGGCTGCGGGATCTGCGTCGCCGAGTGCCCGAGCGGCGCGATCGAGATGGTTCCCGAGGAGATCTGAGCTCCCGGATGACCCCGCGTGAGGTCCTCGAAGCCTGGATCAATGCCTTCAACCGCGCCGACATCGAGGCACTCGTGAGCCTCTACGCCGAGGACGCCACCAACCATCAGGTCGCGAACGAGCCGGCGACCGGGCGCGCCGCGATCGCGCGCATGTTCGAGCGGGAGTTCGCAGCCGCCGAGATGCACTGCATCCCGGAGAACGTCCTCGAGGACGGAGAGTGGGTGGCGCTCGAGTGGCGGGATCCGAAGGGCCTGCGAGGTTGCGGTTTCTTCCACGTCCTCGACGGCAGGATCGCCTTCCAGCGCGGCTATTGGGACAGGCTCTCGTTCCAGCAGCTGCACGACTGAGCCGACGCCGCTCCCGACATGGGTGAGTTCACGGCGCCCGGTGCCACGCGAAGGGGGACGCGTCAGCACGCACGACGAGTGTCCACTTTTCGAGTCC
>DATHVI010000121.1:0-22711 GCA_035461385.1 Solirubrobacterales bacterium | reverse complement strand
GGCGATCACGTTCGGGGTCGGATCGACCGCCCGCCTGATCACCGGCGCGGCGCTGATCATCGTCGTCGTCTTCGCCGGCTTCGCCACCGGCGCGCTGGTCTCGTTCCAGCAGATGGGGTTCGGCGTCGCGGTCGCGCTGCTGGTCGATGCGACGATCGTCCGCTCCGTCGTCATCCCCGCCGCGATGCGACTGCTCGACGAGCGCAACTGGTACCTGCCCTCGTGGCTCGGCTGGCTTCCGCGGGTCGAGATCGAGGCCGCGGCGCCGCCGGCGCGCCCCGCGCCCGCGGTCGAGCGTGCCCGCGCCGGGACCGGGTCGAGCTCCCGACCCTGACGCAGATCGCCCGGGAGGCGAACCGGTGACCGCGGCGAACGGGCGTCGCTAGCGGATCTGCATGCCCGAGATCGCGCGGGCGATCACCAGGCGCTGGATCTCCGCCGTGCCCTCGAAGATGTCGTAGATCTTCGCGTCGCGGTGCATGCGCTCGACCGGGTACTCCCGGGTGTAGCCGTTGCCGCCGAGGATCTGCATCGCCCGCTCGGTCACCCAGACCGCGACCTCGCCCGCCTTCAGCTTCGACATCGAGCCCTCGGCGTTCTCGAACTCGAGGCCGTTGCGGCCCATCCACGCGGCGCGCCAGACCAGCAGCCGCGCGGCGTCGAGCTCGAGCTTCATGTTCGCGAGCGTGAACGCGATCGCCTGGTTCTCGATGATCGGGCGGCCGAACTGGACCCGCTGCTTCGCATAGTCGAGCGCGTACTCGTATGCGGCGCGAGCGATCCCGAGCGCCTGGGCGCCGACCGTCGGGCGGCTGGTCTCGAACGTCTTCATCGCCGCCTGCGAGCGGGCCGACCTGCCCTCGCGCGCGCGGGCGAGGCGCTCGTCGAGCTTCTCCTTGCCTCCGAGCATGCACGACCCCGGTACGCGGCAGTCGTCGAGGTGGACGTCGGCGGTGTGCGACGCGCGCAGGCCGTGCTTTCGCACCTTCGCGCCCTGCTCGCAGCCGGGCGTCCCGGGAGGGATCACGAACGCGGCGTGGCCGCGGGCGCCGAGCTCGCGGTCGACCGAGGCGATGACGACGTGGACGTGGGCGATCCCGCCGTTGGTCGCCCACGCCTTCTGCCCGTTCAGCACCCACTCGTCCTTGGCCTCGTCGTACCTGGCGGTGGTGCGGATCGCGGACACGTCGGATCCGGCGTCGGGCTCGGACGAGCAGAACGCCGCCAGCTTGGGGTCGTCCTCGGACCCGAAGCACCGCGGGATCCACTCGGCGCTCTGCTCGGGCGTGCCCTGGCCGAAGATCGCCGCGACCGCGAGCGAGGTGGCCATGATCGAGAGGCCGATGCCGCCGTCGCCCCAGAACAGCTCCTCGTTGACGATCGGCATCATCAGGCCGGACTCGTCGTACCAGAACTGGGCCAGCGCCTCGTAGCCGTAGAGGCCGATCTTCGCCGCCTCCTGGATCACCGGCCACGGGGTCTCCTCGCGCTCGTCCCACTCGGCGGCGGCGGGGCGGACGGTGCCCTCGGCGAAGCCGTGAACCCAGTCGCGGACGTCCTTCTGGTCCTGGGTCAGAGCGATCGAGAACGAGGGCTCGGCATCGGCGGCGCCGTCGCCGCCCTCGATCGTCGACTCGACCAGCTCCTCGGCGCCCGGATTGGTGCTCATGGGAGAATGTTACACTGCCTGGTGTCGTGGTCGGGCGGGTCGGATCGACGCTGTCACGGCGCCTCGCCGCCGTCCGCCGCGCCGGAGATCCGGTCGACCCGGGGCCCGAACGCGCGCTCGGCGGCCTCGGTCATCTCGAGCTCGAAGAACGCGAGCAGCGACTCGGCGGCGAGCGGTCGCAGCCGCTCGAGCGCGTCGCGGATCTCGGGCCAGCGCTCGGCCGGCATCCCGGCGCGCTCGAACGGCTCCCAGACCTGCTCGAGGAAGAGCTCGACGAACACCTCCGAGACGCCCTGCGCGTGCCGCTTGAGCTCGGTGCCTGCGGCGAGCGCCGCCTCGGCGGGGATGCCGATCGCGGCGAGCTCGGAGGTCACCCGGCCGAGCCTCGGATTCGGCTCGACGAGCGTCCCGTCGTCTCGTTCGCGGACGATCCCGAGCTCGATCGCCCGCCGGAGCAGGTCGGAGTCGGCGGTCCCCCAGCGCTTCGTCAGCTCGGCGGCGTCGATCTCGCGCGCCGCCGCCGAGCCGAACGGCCGCCGGACGGCGTGCGTGAACCGCAGCACCTCGTCGCCGAGGTCGCCGGCGGAGTCGACGAGCCGCTTGATCAGCTTGAGGCTGAACCCGTCGCCCTGGAGCTCCTGGATCAGCCGGACCCGCCGCAGGTGACCCTCGCCGTAGTAGCCCGTCCGGCCCCGCACCTCGGGCGGCGCAAGCAGCCCCCGCGACTGGTGTGCCCGGATGTTCCGCACCGTCATCCCGGTCTCCCGCGCGAGCTCGTCGATCGTCATCTCTCGCCCCACGATCCGCCCGATGACGATACAGGCGATGCGTCATCGGGCGATGTAACACAGGGTGGTTCTGGCGGGCCGGTGGCCGCGGTCGGTGGGGCCGCGGCGGGCACCGTGCGTTGCGCAGGGCCGTGGCCGCGAGTTTGCGGTACGGGAGCAGGAGCTGGCAGTTGCCGGCGGGTGTGAGTTCGCTCGGCTGCGGGCAGGCGGGCCCCAAACGTGACGCCGGCTGCGCTCGCGGCAACGGATGCTGCATATGGGTGGCATTCCGACCCGAATCGACCATCGGCGCGTCCCCGGACGGCGAGTGTCACGTTTTTGGGGGCCCATGCGGGCGACTGGCTTGAGCGCGCCGGCCCGTCGACCGGCCCCGGGGGCCCGCCTCCGCCCCTTGTCAGCCCACCCTCCTACCGCTCAATGCGTCCCCGGCCACACCGGCGGCCGGGGATCCCGCCACCAGGTCCGCGGCTTACCTGGGCCCCGTGCCGTCAACCCAGTCCCCGTACTCACCACACCCCCGCCGCGCCGGGCCGAGCCGGGCGCTCGAGCCGGGGAACGGGGGCTCGGCGGACGCCGCGGGCTCACCGTAGCCCGAGCCGGCCGGGGTCGCCGCGATCACGCCGAGGTGGGCCCGAGTCGTCGCTCCGAGGATCCGGCCGGCGAGGGGCGGCGGGGCGACCGAGGCCTCGATCCGGAGCGGGCCCCCGGGGTGGTCGACGACCCGGCCCGCGGGCCAGAACGGGACCGCGCCGCGGTAGTCGAGGTTGCCGGGAAGCGCGGCCTCGAGACCCGGCGCGCGCAGGGTGAGCGCCGCGGTGGCGTCGTACTGGAGCGAGAGCTCCCAGTCGCCGGGCGGGAGGTCGAGCTCGGCCGTCGCCGGGGAGCCGTCCTCGACCTCGGCGCCGGGCGCCCAGGCGGCGGAGGCGACCGGCCCCGGCTCGATCGCAGCCGCCCGCCGCCCCCGGCGCGCCTCGCGGTCGCGGCAGTCGAGGGTCGCGCCCGGGTCGGCGTCGTCCTCGACCGGCTCCCGGCCGCCGGTGTCGAAGCCGCGGCGCCAGAGCACGTAGTCCGCGGTCTCGACCGCCGCCTCGTAGCCCGGCGGAGGCCCGCTCGCGAACGCGGCGCGCGTGGTCAGCACGTACGGGAACCGAGCCAGCGCCGCCGCGTCGACCGCGTCGAAGTCGAACTTCGCCCGGACGTTCTCGAGCGCCTCGTTCGGGCGGACCGAGAACGGGTTGTAGAAGTTGCGCACGTGGACGTGGGGCCGCGATCCGCGCAGGCCGTAGAGGACGAAGTTGTCGCGCCCGAGGAACAGCAGGTCCTCTCCCTCGACCACCGGCCGGATCTCCGTGAGCTGGTCGAGGTGCTCCGCGGGGCCGACCGGCGCCTGGCGGAGGACGAGGAAGCTCGACGCCGCCATCGCGACCGCGATCACCACAGCGAGCGCGAGGCGGGCCCCGGCGCGCCGCCCGTCCGGTGGCGGCCGCCCGTCCGGTGGCGCTCCGAGCAGGCCGCCGAGCGAGATCAGCGCGACGAGCGGCGCCGCGATCGCGAGCGCCTTGGCCGACGTGTAGACGGTCCCGAACCCCCTCGCCCCGGCGTAGACGATCGCCGCCCCGGCGAGCGCGGCCGGGATCGCCGCCCCCCGCCCCCGCAGCCATCGCGCGAGCCCGACCACGAGCCCGATCGCGGCGACGAGGGCGCCGGCGTAGAAGGCGACCGCGGGGAGCGCGCCGGCTCCGGCCGGGAGCCGGAACTCGCTCGTCGGCCAGATCCCGAGCGCCTCGAGCGGCGAGAGGTGCCCGCGGAGGTTGCCGAGCCCGCCCTCGTTGGCGCGGTCGGGGTCGAGGGCGCGGAAGTCGGTGAAGTCGGCGATCCGGCCCGCGTCGGGGAGGGTGATCACCGCCCAGGTGACGATCGCCGCCGCCGCCGACGCCGCCGCGGCCCCGGCGAGCGCCCGCGCCGGTGGCCCGAGCCCCTCGGCGCGCCGCCGCCACAGCTCGACCGCCGCCCACGCCCCCAGCGCGGCGGCGAGCCAGACGAGCCCGGGGAAGCTGTAGGCGTAGACGATCCCGGCGGCGGTCGCCCCGAGCGCCACCCCGCGCCCCCACCGCCACCTCGCGGCCGCCGGGCCGGGCCCGCTGCGCTCGGCGGCGATCAGCACGAAGCCGAGCAGAAGGAGCGCGACGATCGGCTCCTTGAACGCCTCCTGGGCGAGGTAGGCGGCGGCGAGATACGGGAGCGCGACCAGCGCCGAGACCGCCACCCGTGGGAGCGGCCGCAGCGTCGCGAGCGCGCCGAACGCGACCAGCGCGGTCAGCGCCGGGAGGGCGAGGCCGAGCCCTGCGAAGACGTCGATCGACCGCGCTCCGAGCACGGTCGCGAGCGCGGTGACGAGCGCGTGCGGGCCGAGCGGGTAGCCGTCGCCGATCAGCTCCGGCTCGGGGTCGAAGCGCTCGGCGATCCAGTCGGCGATCAGCAGGTGGTAGGCCATGTCGTCGTTGACGAGCCCGACGCCGAGGATCCCGACCTTCCCCGCGGCGATGAACGGCAGCGCCGCGAACAGCGCCGCCGCGAGCGCGGCGGCGAGGGCGGCGGCCGCTCCGCCCCGGCCGGGGAGCGAGGGCCGGCGTGCGACGAGCACCGCGGCGGCGACGGCGACCGTCGCCGCGAGCGCGACCGCCGTCGCCGCCCCCGTCCCGCCCGCCCCGGCGGCGATGCCGGCGGCGGCGAGGAGCAGCGCGAGCCCGACCGGCGCCGCGAGCGTCGTCCACTCGCGCCGCCCGCAGAGCACCAGCAGCCCCTGACCGACGACCAGCGACCCGGCGGTGATCAGCGCCGCTGCGGCGATCAGGGCGGTCATCGCGGGCGCGAGCTACGCCCCGTTGGCAACGAACGTCGATTTGCCCACACAGGAGGTGCGTAGATCCACGCGCGTCGCCTCCACGCTGGGGCGGGGCGCGCTACGCGAAAGCGCCGGCGCCAACCGGCACCCGCACGAGGTCGCGCTCGTGCAGCAGCTCCGCGACCTGGACCGCGTTCGTCGCCGCGCCCTTGCGGAGGTTGTCGCCGACCACCCAGAGGTTGAGCGCCCGCTCGTGCGAGGGGTCGCGCCGGATCCGCCCGACGAGGACGTCGTCGCGGCCCGCGACCTCGGTCGGCAGCGGGTACAGCCCCTCCGCCGGGGCGTCGACGATCGTCACCCCGGGCGCCCCCGAGAGCAGCTCGCGGCACTCGGCCGCAGACAGCTCGCGGCGGAGCTGGATGTTGACCGACTCGGCGTGGCCGACGACGACCGGGACCCGCGCGCAGGTCGCCGAGATCGGCAGCTCCGACTCCGACGCGCCGAGGATCTTGCGCGTCTCGCGCATCACCTTGCGCTCCTCGGTCGTGTAGTCGTCGCCGTCCTTGAACGTCTCGACCTGGGGCAGGACGTTGAAAGCGATCGGGTGCGGGTAGACCTCCGCCGGCCCGGGCTCACCGCCCTCGAGCACCGCCCGCGACTGCGCCCGCAGCTCCTCGATCGCCCGCCGCCCGGTGCCCGAGACCGACTGGTAGGTCGAGACGACGAGGCGCTCGATCCCGACCTCGCGGTGGATCGGCGCCAGCGCGACGACCATCTGCATCGTCGTGCAATTCGGGTTCGCGATCAGGCCGCGGTGGTCGGCGGCGGCATCGGGATTGACCTCGCTGACGACGAGCGGGACGTCGTCGTGCATCCGCCAGTAGCTCGTGTTGTCGACGACTACCGCGCCGGCCTCGACGAGGCGCGGCGCCCACTCGGCGCTGACCGAGCCGCCGGCCGACGACAGCACCAGGTCGAGGCCCTGGATCGACTCGTCGTCGAGCGGGCGGCACTCGAGCTCGGCGCCGGCGAATGCGACCGGCTTGCCGGCCGAGCGCTCGGAGGCGAACGGCACGACCTCGCGCGCGGGAAAGCCCCGCTCGGCGAGGATCTCGAGGATCGTCGAGCCAACCGCCCCGGTCGCGCCGAGGACGCCGACCCGGTAGCCGCTCTGCTGATCCGGGGCCATCGCTAGGACACCGTCGGCCTGTGCTCGACGCCGGCGGGCTCCTCCTCCTTGACCGCGTCGTCGCCGAGCTCGAACGCGCGGTGCAGCGCGTTGACGGCATCGACGACCCGGTCGGCGGCGATCACGCATGAGATCTTGATCGGCGAGGTCGAGATCATCTCGATGTTGATCTGATGCTCGCCGAGCACCTGGAAGACCTTCGCGGCGACGCCCGGGTGGCTGCGCATCCCGGCGCCGACGATCGACACCTTGCCGATCCGGTCGTCGGTGGTGATCTCGTCGCCGACGTCGAGGCCCGACAGGGTCGCGGTCGCGGTCTCGAGCTCGTCGCGGGTGACGGTGAACGAAAGGTCGGCCTTCTGGTCGGTCGACACCGGCTCGTTCTGGATGATCATGTCGACGTTCACCGCCGCGTCGGCGAGGGCGCTGAAGATCCGTCCCGCGACGCCCGGCTCGTCGCGGACCCCGCTGAGGGTGACGCGCGCCTCGTCGGAGGCGTGGGTTACGGCTGTGACCAGCGGTCGTTCCATCGTCTCGTGCTCCGCGAGCACGAGAGTACCGGGCGCACCGTCGAACGACGAGCGGCAGTGGATCCGGACGCCATGGTTGCGCGCGTATTCGACCGACCGCAGCTGGAGCACCCCGGCGCCCGACGACGACATCTCGAGCATCTCCTCGAACGAGACCAGCTTCAGCTTGCGGGCGTCGGGGACGATCCTGGGGTCGGCGCTGAAGACGCCGGCGACGTCGGTGTAGATCTCGCAGACGTCGGCGCCGAGCGCGGCGGCGAGGGCGACCGCGGTGGTGTCCGAGCCGCCGCGGCCGAGCGTGGTCACGTCGCGGCTCGAGCCGGAAACGCCCTGGAACCCGGCGACGAGCACGATCCGGTCGTCGTCGAGCGCCTCCCGGATCCGGTTCGCCCGGACGTCGAGGATCCGGGCCTTGGTGTGCGAGGAGTCGGTGACGATCCCGGCCTGCGACCCGGTGAGCGAGATCGCCCCGTGGCCCATGTCGTGGATCACCATCGCGCAGAGCGCGCACGAGATCCGCTCGCCGACCGAGAGCAGCATGTCCATCTCGCGGACCGCCGGGCGGTCGGAGACCTCGTACGCCATCGAGACGAGCTCGTCGGTGGTCTTGCCGCGCGCCGAGAGCACGGCGACGACCCGGTTGCCGGCCTCGCGCGCGGCGACGATCCGCCGCGCCGCCCGCTTGATGTCCTCCGGCCCGGCGACCGACGTGCCGCCGAACTTCATCACCACGGTCTCTCGCGCCATCTCGAACGCCTGAGGATAGGTGCTCGCCGGCTCCCGGTCCTCGCCGACCGTGGTGGCATCCCGTGTGATCGAGATCACTCAACGCGATATATCGGCATGATATATAGTGGCGTCATGGAACTGAGCCCGACCGCATACGTGATCCTCGGCATGCTCCGCCACGGCGGACGGTCCGGGTACGAGATCAAGCAGGCCGTCGACCGCTCGACGCGGTTCTTCTGGGCCGCGAGCTACGGGCAGATCTACCCCGAGCTGCGCAAGCTCGCGAAGGCCGGGCTGGTCGAGGGCGAGGCGAGGCCCCAGGGCGGGCGCAAGCGGACCGTGTACCGGCTCACATCCGCCGGCCGCCGCGCGCTTCGTGACTGGCTCGCCGTCGAGCCCGAGCTGCTCGAGCTCCGCGACGAAGGATTGCTGAAGCTCTTCTTCGCCGACGCGGCCGACCCTGGGCGCGCGGTCGAGATCCTCGACGCCAAGCGCCGTCTGCATGAGCGGAAGCTCGGGCTGCTGCGCGAGGTCGAGCCGGTCGCATCCGGCCGCGTCGAGGTCGATCCCTACCCCTACCTGGTCCTGCGGTACGGGCTCGAGTTCAACCAATGGATCGTCGACTGGTGCGAGCGGGCCAAGGCCGAGCTCGACGCCGCCGGCGAGGCCGCCGAAACCCCGAGGAGGAAGTCAGATGCTCGATAGGCTCGCCCTGCTCGTCAACGCCCGCCCGCGGACGATCGCGATCGTCGCCGCGGTGCTCTTCGCCGCCGCCGGGATGCTCGGCTCCGGGGTCGCCGACCGCCTCCACCCCTACGAGGCCGACGACCCCGAGACCGAGAGCGTGATCGCCGACCGCACGCTCGAGGACGCCGGCTACCGCGGAACCGACGTCGTCGTCCTGATCGAGGGAGTCGATCCCGAGACGCCCGCGGGCGCGGCGCGGATCGACGAGGTCTCCGGGCTCGTCGCCTCGCGGCCCGAGGTCGCCGGGGTTGCGAGCGTGCTCGACGGCGGCTCGCCCGACCTCGTCTCCGAGCGCGGCGACGCCACCTACCTCGCGGTCCGGCTCGAGCCGACCGAGAACAAGGAGGTCCAGGACGCCGCCGAGCACGTCGTCGAGGCGCTCGAGGGCGAGCCCGGGGTCACCGTCGGCGGGCCCGCGGTCGCGAACCTCGAGGTCAACGAGCAGGTCGAGCGCGATCTCCAGCGCGCCGAGCTGTTCGCGTTCCCGATCCTGTTCTTGCTCGCGCTGCTGTTCTTCCGCAGCCTGGTCGCAGCGCTGCTGCCGCTGATGGTCGGCGCGCTGTCGATCGTCGCCACGTTCTTCATGCTCCGGATGGCGAGCGAGGTCGGCGCGATCTCGGTCTTCGCGCTCAACCTCGTGATCGGCCTCGGCCTCGGCCTCGCGATCGACTACAGCCTGTTCATCGTCTCCCGCTACCGCGAGGAGATCGCCCGCCAGGGGGTCGGGCTCGCGGCGATGCGGACGACGATGGCCACCTCCGGCCGCACCGTCTTGTTCAGCGCCGTCACCGTCGCGGGCGCCGCCGCCTCGCTGACCGTGTTCCCGCAGAACTTCCTCTACTCGATGGGGATCGGCGGGGCCCTCGTCGCGCTGATCGCGGCGGCGATCGCGCTGATCGTCTTGCCCGCGGTCCTGATCCTGCTCGGCGATCGGGTCAACGCCCTCGCCCCGGCCTTCCTCCAGCGCCGCGCGAAGCGCGACGCGACGGCGACCGAGGAGGGGTTCTGGTACCGGCTGTCGCGCACGGTGATGCGGATGCCGGGACGAATCGCGATCGCGAGCGCCGCGTTCCTGGTCGTACTCGGGATCCCGTTCCTCGGAATCAACTTCACCTCGGTCGACGCCCAGGTGCTCCCGACCTCGGCCAGCGCGCGCCAGGTCGACGACGTCATGCGCGCCGACTTCCCGCCCTACCGGGACACCCCCGCAACCCTCGCCGTGAGGGGGACGAGCGCCGACGCCGAGCAGGTCGCCGCCGACGCGGCCGCGCTGCCGGGAGCGGCGGCGGTGGCGCCGCCGGTCGAGCTCGACGGCGACGTTCACGCGATCCAGGTCTTCTCCCGGGAGGGACCGCTCGGCGAGTCCTCGAAGCAACTCGTCCGCGACCTCCGCGGGCTCGAGGGCAAGCCGCAGGTGACCGGCGCGACCGCCGGCTTCCTCGACCTGCAGGCGAGCCTCGGAGACCACCTGCCGCTGGTGCTCGCGATCCTCGCCGCGATCACCTTCGCGGTCCTGTTCCTGTTCACCGGCTCGGTGGTCCTGCCGCTCAAGCAGCTGCTGATGAACCTGCTCGGCCTCGCCGCGGTGTTCGGGATCCTCGTCCTGATCTTCCAGGACGGCCGGCTCGAGAGCCTGCTCGGCTACACGAGCCAGGGGGCGCTCGAATCGACCCAGCCGCTGCTCCTGTTCGCGATCGGCTTCGGCCTCGCGACCGACTACGGCGTCTTCCTGCTCTCGCGGATCAAGGAGGCCCGCGAGGCTGGCGCCTCCGACACCGAGGCGGTCGCGATCGGGCTCGAGCGCACCGGGCGGATCGTCACCGCGGCGGCGCTGCTGTTCGCGATCGCGGTCGGCGCCTTCGTCAGCTCCGAGATCATCTTCATCAAGGAGCTCGGGCTCGGCACCGCGCTCGTCGTCCTGATCGACGCGACGATCATCCGCGCCCTGCTCGTCCCCTCGCTGATGGCCCTGCTCGGCCGCTGGAACTGGTGGGCGCCGCGGCCGCTCCAGCGCCTGCACGCGCGGATCGGGCTCAGCGAGACCTGACCGCGAGCCCGCGATTCGTCGCAGATTCGTCCGCAGACGGGTTTACGCTGCCCCAGGACGGCTAACGGAGGATAGGTATGACCATCGGAGGCTCAATTCTGTTGATCGCGATCGGCGCGATCCTGCGGTTCGCGGTCGATGTGTCGGTGCAGGGCATCGACCTGCAGGTGGTCGGCCTGATCCTGATGATCGCCGGCATCGTCGGCCTGGTCCTGGCGCTCTACTACACCTACGTGATCGCCGATCGCACCGCCGGTCCGCCGGCGGACCGGCGCTACTACGACGACCGCCCGCCGCCCCCGTAGGCGGCCGCTCAGGCTCAGCCCTCGCGCGCCGGCGCCCCTTCGATCGAGCGCCTGCCCGCGAACGCGCGCCCGAGGGTGACCTCGTCGGCGTGCTCGAGGTCGGCGCCGACCGGGAGGCCGCTCGCCAGCCTGGTGATCATCACCCGGTCGCGGAGGAGCTCGGCGATGTGGAGCGCGGTCGCCTCCCCGGTCGTCGTCGGGTTCGTCGCCAGCACGACCTCGTCGACCTCGTCGCCGATCCGGTCGACGAGCTCGGCGATCCGCAGGTCATCGGGATCGATGCCGTCGATCGGCGACAGCGCTCCGCCGAGGACGTGGTAGAGCCCCCGATACTCGTGGGTGCGCTCGATCGGGATCACGTCCGCGGGCTGCTCGACGACGCAGATCACCGAGCGGTCGCGCCGCGGGTCGTCGCAGATCGCGCAGCGCGCGCCCTCGGCGAGGTTGAAGCAGACCTCGCACAGCCCGACCTCCTCCTTGACCTCGCGGATCGCGTCGGCGAGCGCGCGAGCGTCGGCGTCGTCGGCCCGCAGGACGTGGAAGGCGAGCCGCTGCGCGGTCCGCTGGCCGATCCCGGGGAGCTTCGAGAGCTCGGCGATCAGCCGGTTGATCGGACCCGGATACAAGGCTCCGGCGCGCTAGCTCCCCGGCAGCCCGAGCCCGCCGAGCCCGCCGAGTCCCTCGGTCGCGCCGCCGGCGATCCCGCCGAGCCGGTTCTGCGCCAGCTCCTGGGCCGAGCGGATGCCCTCGTTCACCGCCGCGACGACCATGTCCTGGAGGATCTCGACCTCCTCGGGATCGGCGGCCTCGGGCGAGATCGCGACCTCGAGCACGCGCAGGTCGCCGCTCACCTTGACCTTGACCATCCCGCCGCCCGAGCTCGCCTCGACGACCTCGTCCTTGAGCTTCTCCTGGGCCTCGGCCATCTCGGTCTGCATCTGCTGGACCTGCTTCATCATCGCGTTCAGGTCGAGCCCTCCTGGGCCCCTCGGTCGCGTCATCCTTCCGCCTCCTTTGCCTCGTCGTCTGAAACCTCCTCGGCGCCGAACTCGTCGCGGAGCAGGGCGAGCACCTCCTCCTCGCTGAGCCGGCGCTCGCCCCCCGTCCCCTCCTCGCCCTGCTCGCCGTCGAGCAGCACGTAGACGGGGCGCAGGCGCTCGCCGACGATCGTCCGCAGCGCCTCGATCACCCGGTCGCGGGCGTCGGCCGCCTCGGCCTTGCGCTTGTTGAACGCCTCCGAGGCCGGGAAGCCGATCTCGAGCACAGCCAGCTCGGCGTCGACGGCGAGCGGACGAGCCGTCTCGAGGACGTGCGAGAGCACCTCCCCCCCGGAACGCCGAACCTGATCGACGACCCCGGGCCAGAGCTCGCGCAGGCGCTCGGCGTCGACCGCGCCGACCGCGGTGGCAGCGGGGCCCCGCGGCTCGGGATCCTCCCCCTCCGCGGACGGGTCGCCGTTCGCCGGCGAGCCGCCTGCCGCCTCCGGCCCGGCCCCAACCGGGTCGAGAGCCCCTGCCCGCGCCCCCTCCGCGGAGGAGGGATCGGGCGCGTCGGCCGCTTGTGGCGGGCGCGTCGGCGCCGGCTCGGAGCCCTCGCCCGCACGCTCGGGCCCGGGAGCGGGCCGCGAGGCCGCGGGGCCGGCCGGCGACGCCGCGGGCCCCGTTCCGGCGAGCGCGCGCTCGATCCGCTCGAGGCGGTGGGCGAGCGCTTCGCTCGTCGGGTCGAGCTCCGGCCGCGCCGCCCGCAGCAGGGCGAGCTCGATCGTCATCCGCGGCTCGTCGCCCTCGCGGACGGCCGCGATCGCGGCGGCGATCGCGTCGATCGCCCGCGTCAGCCCGAGGTCGGTGAAGGCCTCGGCCTGGGCGCCGAGGCGCTCGCCCTCCGCCGCGGCGACGGTGAACGCCGACGCCGGCTGGCCGACGGTGCGGATCACGAGCAGCTGGCGCAGGTGGGCGAGCAGGTCGCGGGCGAACTGGGTCGAGTCGTGACCGGAGGAGGCGACCCGCTCGCTCACCTCGAGCACGGCGCGGCCGTCGCCGGCGGCGATCGCGTCGGCGCCGGCGAGGATCAGCTCCGCGTCGGCGACCCCGAGGACCGCGAGGACGTCCTCGGTGTCGACCGACTTGCCGCCATAGGCGACGAGCTGGTCGAGGGTGCCGAGCGCGTCGCGGAAGCTGCCGTTCGCCGCCCGGGCGATCGCTGCGACCGCGGCGGCGTCGATCTCGATCGCCTCGGCGGCGGCGACCCGGCGGACGACCTCGGCGATCTGCTCCACCGCGGGACGCTGGAAGTCGAACCGCTGGCAGCGGTCGACGATCGTCGCCATCACCTTGTGGGGCTCGGTCGTCGCGAGCACGAAGACGGTGCTCGGCGGCGGCTCCTCGAGCGTCTTCAGGAACGCGTTCCACGCCTCCCGGGTGAGCATGTGGGCCTCGTCGAGGATGTAGACCTTCCAGCGACCCGCGGCGGGCGCGTACCCGACCCGCTCGCGCAGGTCGCGGATGTCGTCGACCGACCGGTTCGAGGCCGCGTCCATCTCGTTGACGTCGAGTGAGGTCCCGGCGGCGATCGCGCGGCACGACTCGCACTCGCCGCACGGGGTGGCGGTCGGCCCCTCGACGCAGTTGAGCGAGCGGGCGAGGATCTTCGCCAGCGAGGTCTTGCCGGTGCCGCGCGAGCCGACGAACAGGTAGGCGTGGTGGACGCGGTCCGACTCGACCGCGTTCCGCAGCGTCCGCACGACGTGCTCCTGGCCGACGACCTCGTCGAAGCTCTGCGGTCGGTGGCGGCGGTAGAGGGAGGTCTCGGGCACCGGGGGCCAGTCTAGTGCCGCCCGGCGCGCGTCCGGACGGCCGATTCCGGACCGGCGCCCGCGGGCGCCGGGGTGGGCGCGCCCGGGGGTCCCGGTGGGCGCGCGGGACCCCGGGTGGGCTCGCCCGAACCTTTAGGTTCGGCGCCCGCGGCCGATGTAGACCCCATGGGCCCGCGCAGCGGCAACCTCGAGCATGTCCCTTCCCGGCGCCGCGCCCGGCGGCTCGTCCTGTCGGCGCTCGCCGGCCTCGCCGCGCTCGCCGGACTGCTCGCCGGCGCCGCCGAGGGCGACGCCGCGATGCGGGTGACGAAGCTCGGTCCCGGCCTCTGCAAGACCGTCGGCGGCGGGAAGTTCGTCGACATCCCGGGGTTCCCGGGCGAGCGGATCGACCGCCGGCTGCTCCGCGACATCCGCTGGATGCGCCGCAACTACTCGATCTTCATCACCGACGGGTACTCGACCGCCCCCTACCACGCCGCCAACGGCGAGCACCCGATCGGGCTCGCCCTCGACATCGTTCCCTACCGGTCGCGCGGCGGCACCTGGCGCAAGGTCACCAAGCTCGCGAAGCTCGCCGAGCCGCGCCAGGACCGGGTTCGAGCGCCGTGGCGATGGGTCGGCTACAACGGCGACGCCGGCCACGGCCGCGGCCATCACCTCCACCTCTCCTACCTGCATTCCGAGACCAAGCCGAGGGTGCCGGCGCGGACCGTCTACACCTACCGCTGCCCGAAGCCGCCGGAGAAGAAGGCGCCGGCCCCGGAGCCCTCACCCCCGAGCGGCGGGGTCGGCACGCTGGCGACGCCGCTCGACGTCGGCGAGCTCGCATCGCCGGTCCCGGAGCTCGCGGGGACCGACCTCGACCGGGCTCGCTGAGCCGGTCGAGCCGGCTCGGGACGGGCGCGGGTCGTCGCCCGGCCCGAGCGGCGATACTTCCCGGGTCCGAGCGGATCCCGATCCAGGAGGTGAACGATGGCGAGCGAGAGCAGGGCGACGACGGTCTGGGAGGGCGACCTGACAAGCGGCCGGGGGACGATGTCGGTGGAGAGCTCTGCGCTCCCCGACGTCGAGGTGACGTGGGCGGCGCGCACCGAGCGCACGCCCGACACGACCAGCCCCGAGGAGCTGCTCGCCGGCGCGCACTCGGCGTGCTTCAACATGGCCCTGTCGGCGGGGCTGGCGAAGGCGGGCAACCCGCCCGAGCGGCTCGAGACCTCGGCGACCGTGACCTTCGTCGCCGGCGAGGGGGTCAAGTCGTCGCAGATCGCCGTCCGCGGCCGGGTCCCGGGAATCGACCAGGCGGCGTTCGAGGAGGCGGCCAAGGGCGCGGGCGAGGACTGCCCGATCTCCGGGGCGCTCCGGGGCAACGTCGAGATCTCGGTCGACGCGACGCTCGAGTCCTGAGCCCGGTTGCGGGCAGGACCGTGCGGCCCGCCTTCGAGAGCGGTCCCCGGGCGTGCCCGCCGTGGCTTGCTCGGGCCAGGCTGGTCCGCGGCGCCTGCTCGCTACCGCTTAAGGCTGCTTCCTTCCGGACCTGACCTGATTCACGGGCGCGCATCGCGCGGGACCTGGCCGTCAACGCCGCCCGCGACGTACTGACCCCGAAGGCCGCGGCCCTCGGACGGGTGATCAGCCCCGCTGGAGCGGATTGCGGGTGACAGGGCACCGCTAGCGCCCCACCTAGCACGGTCCAGGGAGGATCCTAGCGCGCTAAGGGCCGCGCGCTCGGCTGCCGATCCCAAATCGATCGCGGTCAAGGGGCAGACCGGGCGCGCGCGACGCGTGCGCGGGCGCCGACGTTCGGTCGCGATCGCGATCGTTGCCGCGGCGGCGCTTGCGGCGGCGTTCGCGGCGAGCGCGGCCAGCGGCCTGCGCCCGAACCCCGCCGACGACCGCAGGCTCGTCGGCGAGCCGATCGAGCGGTTCCGCTACGACTCCGCGAACGAGTGCCGCAAGGGGTCGCGGAAGGGGACCCGCGCGCTACAGCGCTGGCTCGACCGCGACGTCCGCGGCGACGCCTGGGGGATCAACCGCTGCGAGCGCCTCGGCTCGGGCTACAGCGTCGATGCCGAGGGACGGGCGCTCGACTGGCGCCTCGACGCCGGCGTCCGGCGCGAGCGCCGGGCCGCGCGGCGCCTGATCAGGACGCTGCTCGCGACCGACTCGAAGGGCCGCCCGAACGCGCTCGCCCGGCGGATCGGGGTTCAGGGGCTGATCTTCAACTGCCGCCAGTGGTTCGGCGGCGACGGCCTCGGCCGCTACGGCTACTGCTTGAACGCCAAGGGCAAGCGGAAGAAGGCGAAGAACCTCAACCGCACCGTCGCCCACATCGACCACGTCCACATCGAGCTCAACCGGCGCGGCGCGCGGAAGCGGACCTCGTTCTGGCGCAGCCCGCTCGCGCGCGAGTGACCCGTGGCCGAGGCGCCAGCTGGTTCCGGCGCGATGAGCACGAGCGCCGGCGGCGGTTCGACAACAAGAGAGAGGGCCCCACGAAGGGGCCCTCTCAAAGCCAGGGGTGTGTCCTCCTAGCCCTTGCAGCCCGGAACCGGCTCGTTGACGCCGGCGCCGGTCCCGTGCTTGGGTGCATGACACTTCGACCCGCCGTCATTCGGCCCCTTGCTGCTGTTTCCGGGGCCGAAGTCCGGAGCGGCGAGGGCCGGGGAGACCGGAATCGCCAGAGCGCCTACGGCGAGAATCGATGCGAACCACTTACGGCGTCTCATATAACACCTTCCTTGCGTGTGAGCCTCCTCCGTCCACCCCCGGGAGGCGGGCTCCTAACCGTCCCACGCAAATCGAGAACCTGTCAACCGTGGTATTCCGCAACCCGTGAAAACTCCGCAAACTTCTCGTCAGGGAGTCTCAACGTTTGTGTAACGCAGACGGCGGTGCAAACGGGGTCGGGTAGGTTGATGACCTAACGAAGAGCCCGAGTCGGAAGGAGATGAGAGAGTGCACGCGCGGATCACCCGGTACGAGGGCGGCGCCCCGGAGGAACTCGAGGAAACGCTCGCGGCGAAGAAGAGGGTCCTGCCCACCGAGCCCGACCAGACGGAGGGCATGAAGGGCGCGATCTTCCTCGCCGACGCCGAGAGCGGGAGCGTCGTCGTGATCTCGCTCTGGGAGAGCGAGGAGGCGATGCAGGCCAGCGAGCCCGACGCGGCGCGGGTTCGCGAGCAGGTCCTGGGCCCCGGAGAGGATGCCTCGGTCGAGCACTACAGCGTCGCCCTGCTCGCGCTCGAGCAGAGCCCGCCGGCCTGAGCGACCCGGCAGCTCCCGCCGGCCCCGACCGCCGGCGTGACGCCGACGCGAGGGCCTCACGCCGGCACCTAGAATCTCCCGGGCCGGGCGCGTAGCTCAGTGGGAGAGCGCTCGCTTCACACGCGAGAGGTCGCTGGTTCGAAACCAGCCGCGCCCATCGCCTGAGATTGGGTGTCATAACCCATCCCGATCGCACGTGCAGGCCAGGGGCCAGCTCGATGCCCCCATGGGCTGTGCCGCGAGCGCCTGGATCCTGTTATCGAGGCGACGCTCGCCGCTCTTGACCCGGAGCCCTGCGGCATGGACCCAGCAGGGCCCGAGTGCCCCGGCCGAGTAGAGCATCAGCCTGTGCCCACCGGCGGCAGGTCGTCGGTCGCCGGACCCTGGATCACCTTGCCGGTATGGCCAAAGCGCGAGCCGTGGCAGGGGCAGTCCCAGGTTCGCTCCTCGCCGTTCCAGTCCACGATGCAGCCGGCGTGGGTGCAGACGGCGGAGACGGTGTGCAGCTGGCCGTCGTCGTCCATGCAAGCCGCGACCTTTTCGCCGTTGAGGTCCAGTGCGCGGCCGCCCCCGGGCTCAAGATCGGACAGGTCCGACCCGCGCGATGCGAGCCGGTCTCGTATCAGTCGCACGCCGGCACGCAGGTTCTCGGAGACGAACCGACGGCCGCCGGCGAGCGGCCTCAGGCGGGTGCTGGTGAAGGTACTTGCCCATGGGTTCGACTTATCGAGGAGCCGATCGGACAAGATCATCCCCGCAACGGTTCCGTTCGTCAGACCCCACTTGCGAAATCCGGTCGCCACGTAGACGCTCCGCGATAGCGGTGACATCGGGCCGACGTACGGAACACCGTCGACGGGGATTGCATCTTGGGTCGACCAGCGATACTCCACGGAGCTCACCGGGAACCGTTCCCGAGCCCACTGCTCCAGCCGGCTATAGCGCTCGCTGACATCTACTTGGTTGCTGGCCCTGTGCCCCTCCCCGCCGACCAGGAGATACTCGCGTTCGTCAGAACGGTGGGCCAGGATCGAGCGCAGCGGTTCATCCGCGCTGATGAAGGTGTCCTGCGGAAGGCTCCCATCCAGCGTGACCGCGATCAGGTACGAACGATGCGGATGACAGCGGGCGAAGAAGAGCCCGCGGTCGAGGATCGGAAAGTTCGTGGCAACGATCACCGAACCGGCGGTGACGAAGCCGTCGTCCGTCTCGACCCTGCAGCGGCTGCCATCGTCGACGGCGGTCACCCTGCTCTCCTCGAAGACGCGACTCCCATCGCCCTCGACCGCGCGTGCCAGTCCGACCAGATAGTTCGTTGCGTGAAGCTGCGCCTGATCGTCGAAGCGGACAGCGCCTCGAGCCGGAAACGGCAGCGGCGCCGAGTCGGTGAACGTGGCGGGCAGCCCGATCTCCTCGGCAACGGCAGCTTCTTGGCTGACCTTCTCCAGCGCTTCTTCTGACTCGGCGTAGGTGTAGTTCGCGACGCGCCGGAAGCCGCACGCGATTGCCTCCTCGTCGACGAGGGTCGCGACCCGCTCGATCGCCGCCTGGTTCGCGGCGCCGTAGGTCCGGGCACCGTCCTTGCCGAAACTGCCCCGGAGTTCGCGATAGACGAGTCCGTGGAGCGAGCTGACCTTGCCTGTCGTGTGCCCGGTCACTCCGGTCCCGACACGGCCAGCCTCGATCACGGCGACGCGGGCGCCTCCGCGCTTCAAGAGCAACGCTGCGGTCAGGCCAGCGATGCCGCCGCCGACAACGGCGACGTCGGCGTTGATCGCACCGTCGAGCGGCGGATAGCTCGTCTCGGCGGCGGTGTCCACCCAAAGGGAGACGGCCTTACCGGGTGATTCAGACATCGGTGGTCACTTACTTCATCTCGGGTTGGCGTCTCCGGATCGGATCTTCTCACCTCAACGAAACAGGCTGCTGAGTGACGCCTATCCGTGCCTGACGCACAGCCGCTTCACACGCGCGAGGTCGCGGCGCCCATTCAACTCGCGCTCGATCTCGGTGGCCCGAGCGGTCGGGACCTGCGCCCCTCCATCCACCGCCATCGCTCGCCGCCGCGAGAAGCGCGCCTTTCCCGATGCCGGCGGTGCCCTCGACGATCATGAGCGCTCCGCGGTCCTCAGCGGCAGGGGCAGATCGTCTCGAGTCGCTGCGGCTCCGCATCGCTCGAGCGGCGTTTGTGAGTACCCTCTCCGCTATTCGCCGAACTGGAGGACGCCCCTCGATGACCGCTCCGACCGCGCCCAAAGCCTTCCTGGTCACGCTCGGCATGACGATGACGCCGGCCAGCGACCCCATCGCCGGACGGGATACCGCGACGGCTCGTCGACGGCGTTCGAGGGGTAGGTGCGGCTGATCGCAGCGACCGAGCTCGTCCGCTGCGGGGGGAACGGGGCCGACCGGCCGACCGTGTCGTTCGGGGATCCCGATGCGTAGGACCACGCTTGGAGTCGCCATTTCGCTGGCGAGCTGCCTCCTCCTTGGCGCCACGACGGCCACGGCGGCGACCCGTTTCGCGGAGCCCACCGGCAGCGGGCCTGAGCCGTGCGTCACCAACGACCCATGCCCCCTGCCCCTCGCCGTCGATGGCCCCGGGGTGAGCGACTCGGACATCGTGGTGATTCGGTCGGGTTCTTACACCCTCTCCGCGCCGCTCGCGATCAACCACGCGATCACGGTCCGCAGCCCCACACTTCAGGCGGCGACGATCTCGTACACCACCACCGGCCTGTTCCAGGACGCGGTCTCTGTGAACAACGGCGGCGCCGTCCTCCAAGGTGTGGCTATCTTCGCCACCGGTCCTGGCGGCGCACTGAGGGTCAGCACCGGGCGGGCCGAGTGGGTCGTGGCGAGGTCCAGCGGCTCCCGGGGGACCTGCCTGCCGGGCGTCGGCACTGCTCCCCGGCTCCGTGACTCGGTCTGCCACGCCACCGGGTCGAACGGCATCGCGGTCGACATCACGGCGGGCTGCCCGGGGGGGGCCCAGCCGCAGGACACGTCGCTGCTACGCAACGTCACGGCCGTCGCCACCGGGTTGAACGGGGTGGGCATGTCGATGGACCTCAGCAGTGGCTGCAACATCGCCTACGACGCGCTCAACGTGATCGCTCAGGGGATCGCGGCCGATCTGCGGGCGGTGACCGACGCCGACCCCGACACCCAGGCCACGATCACGATGGCGAACTCGTCCTTCGACACGGTTTCCGAGCAAGGGCCGGGCGCCTCGATAACCGCGCCGGGCACCGGCGCCAACATCACCGAGGCCCCGGCGTTCGTCGCGCCGGGCGACTTCCATCAGGCCCGGGGCTCGCCCACGATCGACGCCGGCGCGGTGGACGGCCATACCGGGCTGGCCGACATCGACGGGCAGGCCCGCGAGCAGGGCGAGGGGATCGACATCGGCGCCGACGAGACCCTGGTCCCCGACACGGTGCTGATCAAGCGGCCGCCGAAGCGGCAGACCACGAAGCGCAAACGGGTGAACGCCCGGTTCAAGTTCACCTCCAACGCGTTCACAGGCGACACCCCAACGTTCGAGTGCAAGCTGGACAAGCGAGCGTACAAGCCGTGCAAGTCTCCGCGCGACTATCGGGTCAAGTCGGGCGGCGGCAAGGGCAAGCGCCACGTCTTCAGGGTCCGCGCCACGATGGTGGGGGGGACCGACGCTACACCGGCGAAATGGCGCTGGCGGGTCAAGCGCACCCGCTGATCCGGGCGTCGAAGCCGGCACCGAAACCTTCGAGATCAGGGAAGAGGTCGCTGGTTCGAAACCAGCGCGCCCATCGCTCGGTGGATAGCGCCACCACGGCCTCGCCGACCCGGTGACACGCCGCGCCTGAGATCGCCGCGCGGTCACGAGGAGCGGATGACGTCCGCCGCGAGCCAGCCGATCGCCATCGCCTGCGCGGCGGTGTTGCCAGCCACCTGGTGAGGCAGGATCGAGATGTCGGCGACGCGTAGGCCGTCGACGCCGCGGACTCGGAGGTCGGGGGCGACGACGTCGTCGTCGTTCGGCCCCATCGCGGCCGATCCAACCGCGTGATAGATCGTCATCCCCGGCGAGTGGGCGAACTCGACCACCTGCTCGGGGGTGTTCACGTCTTCACCGGGGAACTCCTCCGATTCGATCTCGGACGCGAGCGGCTCCTGCTCGAGCACCGAGCGCAGATGACCGACGATCGTGCCGGTGACCCGCCGGTCCTCCCCGTCTTCCAGGTAGTTGGCTCGGATCTGGGGAGGAACGTCCGGCCTGCTCGCGGTGATGTGGATCGAGCATTGGGTCCGCGGGCGAATCTGGTAGCCGAGCAGGTAGACGCCGGGATAGTCGGCGACGTCGAGCCCACTCGACATATCGAGCGCAAACGGGATCCCGACCACCTGGATGTCCGGCCGATCGGCCTCCGGGCGGGACTTGATGTGGGCCATCAGGTCCATCCCGCGGTTGCGACCGGACCCTCGCGGGTGAGCAGGTAGCGGGCGCCCTGCGCAAGCTGCTTGCGCTTCGAGCTCAAGATCATCGTCTTGCCGATCTCGCCTTCCGGCGTGAAGGCGAAGATGGTCTTGTTGCTCTGCTTGACCGGCTCGATGAACTCGAGATCGATCTCGATCCGCTCGGGGGTGGAGGCGGTGATCGTCATCTTCCCGGTGCCGACCTCCTTGTTGCCGGTCCAGGCGTACTCCGACCCGGCACCGCTGTCGGCTCCGGTCAAGGTGCGCTGCAGCCCGTGGTCCTTCTGCTCCCAGGGGGACCACTGTGTCCAGTTCCGAAAGTCGTTCACGAGCGCGTGGACCGCGGCGGGCGGGGCGTTGACGGTGGTCTCGTGAGTGATCTCGAAATCGGGCATCGGTCCTCCTCGTCTTCGTCGCGGCGAGATACTATACGCGTGAGTGCAGAAGTGGCTGGGAAGATGAGCGCCTGATGACCGGCCGGCGAGAGCGAACGGGCACCGACCCACGCGTGGTCCGCTCGCGCGCTGCGATCCTCGAGGCGGCAACCACCCTGTTCCTGCGCGACGGCTACACCGCGACGACGATGGACGACATCGCCGATGAGGCGGGCGTCTCGAAGCGGACCGTCTACAACAACTTCACCGACAAGGAAGCGCTGTTCCGCGAGGTTGCCCTGGCCGCCACCGGAATCGCCGAGGAGTTCGCCACCGACGCCGCCGCTGAGCTCGCCGACCCCGACGACCTGCAGGCGGCCCTCTTCGCACTCGCTCGCAGCCTGGCGGCGGCCGCAACCGACCCGCGGGTGGTGCGGCTGCGGCGCCTTCTGATCAGCGAGGCCCACCGGTTTCCCGAGCTCGCCGCCGAGTACTACCGGGTCGGCCCCGGCCGGGTGATGGCGACGCTGGCAGCCGCCTTGGAATCCGTCGCCTCGCAGGGTCGCCTCCACCTGACCGATCCCGATCGAGCCGCCGAGCAGTTCGCCTTCCTGGTGCTCGGCGCCGCCCTCGACGGGGCGATGTTCGACGGCCGCGACAAGGCACCCGACAGCGATTCGCTGGCCCGCGCCGCCGACGACGGTGTGCGGACCTTCCTTGCCGCCTACGGGCGGCCTCCGGGGTAGCGATCCAGGGGTTCCGAACCCGGGCACACGTCCGGCCGGGGCTCAAGCCAAAGGCGAATCGAATCCGGGGCGGGTCCGCCGGATTACAGCGAGAACGCCGTTATCGGCAGTCCGAACCGTTCCTGGAGCTTCTCCAGCAGCCCGTGCTCCTGCCAGCCGGCATCCTCGCCGGCCCGCAGCCCGATCAGCAGGTGATCGGGACGGAATG
>DATHVI010000120.1:0-5773 GCA_035461385.1 Solirubrobacterales bacterium | reverse complement strand
ACCGAGCGGGATCGACACCAGCGCGAGCGGGATCGCGTACGCCGCCAGCGCCAGCCCGACGCCGGCCTCGCCGGCCCCGGTCCGCTCCCTGATCGTCGGCAGCAGCGGGACGACGATCCCGAGCAGCACGGTATCGACGATGATCGCGCCGATCGCGACGGCGAGGACGGCCCTACGGCCGCCGCGGGTCGGTTTCGAGCGGTTGGCTTCCATCGTCGGTCGGCGGTGAGCCGTGGGCGCACGGCGGTGAGCGGATTGCAGAGAGGGTACGCGCCGGGAGGTCGCTCATCGAACCGGCCCTTGACGGGCTACGCTGAAGGGCATGGCCCGATACGAATGCCCCCAGTGCGGACGTGGCTTCGGCAGCGTCAGCGACATGCTCGAGCACACGGAGAAGGTGCATGCCGGTGAGACGGTCGCCGCCGACGCCGGCTCACAACCCGTGATCTCCGCGCGCACGATGCCGACCGGCTCGCCCGGCCCGGTGGCGAGCGAGCGGGCGTCGCAGTCCGGCTTCGAGGTGCCGCCTGCGGGCCGGGCCGGGCCGGACCCGATAAGCCGCCCGACGGGCAAGCCTCAGGAAGCTGAGGACGAGGAGGAGAAGCAGAACCCGACGCTGGGGACGCTGATCGCGTTGATCGTGATCGCGGTGATCGTCATCCTCAACATCATCGGCGGCGCCGGCGGCGATTAGCCGTTCCGCCCCCGCGCTCCGTGGTTCGCACGGAGGCGAGGCGCCGTTGACCGCCCGTCCCGGCGCCCGAGCCGGGCCCTCAGCCGGCCAAGGAACCCTGCGGCATGTTTGAATCCCGGCGATGCTCGCTGTCTACGCAGCCGCGACCAGCGCCGAAGATCCGCTCTCGGGACTCGAGGTCGGCGAGCGGCCCGATCCGGACCCTCCCGCGGGCTGGACGACGGTTGCGGTCCGGGCGGCGTCGCTCAACCACCACGACCTCTGGTCGCTTCGCGGCGTCGGCCTCGGCGAGGACCGGCTGCCGATGATCCTCGGCTGCGACGCCGCCGGCGTCGACGAGGGCGGCAACGAGGTGATCGTCCACTCGGTGATCGGAGACCCCGGGCCGGGCGGGGACGAGACGCTCGACCCGAAGCGCACGCTGCTCTCCGAGCTCCACCAGGGCACGCTCGCCGAGCGGGTCGCGGTGCCGGCGCGGAACCTGGTTCCGAAGCCCGCCGCGCTCTCGTTCGAGGAGGCCGCGTGCCTGCCGACCGCCTGGCTCACGGCTTACCGGATGCTGTTCGCCAGGGCCGAGCTCAAACCGGGCCAGACGGTCTTGATCCAGGGCGCGGGCGGCGGCGTCGCGACGGCGGCGGTCGCGCTTGCCCGCGCCGCCGGGGCAAGGGTCTGGGTGACGAGTCGCGATCAGCGAAAGCGCGAGCGCGCGAGCGAGCTCGGCGCCCACGCCGCCTTCGAGACCGGCGCCCGGCTCCCCGAGCGGGTCGACGCCGTGATCGAGACGGTGGGCGAGGCGACGTGGGCTCACTCGCTGCGGGCTGTGCGTCCCGGCGGCACGATCGTCACCTCGGGCGCGACCAGCGGCCCCGACCCAGCCGCCGAGCTGCGCCGCGTCTACTTCCTCCAGCTGCGGATCCTCGGCTCGATGATGGGGACCCGCGCCGAGCTCGAGCGCCTCGCGCGCTTCTGCGAGACGACCGGCACGAAGCCGCTTATCGACCGCGTCCTACCGCTGAGCGAGGCTCGCGCCGGCTTCGAGACGATGGCCGCCGGCGAGCACTTCGGAAAGATCGTGCTTAAGCCCTAGCCGACGCCTCCGCAAGGAGCCAAGCCGCCCCCGGACGCGGGAGGGGTGTGTTGGCCGGCGGTGTTGCGCCGCCGGACCAGGTAAGGCGCCGAAGGCGCCGCAGGGGAGTCGGATGCCCGCGGCGTAGCCGCGGGCCAGGTATTCAGGGCGGGAGCGGTGGAGGCGGCGCCCTAATTCCGGGGGGCGTAGCGGACGACGCCGTCGCCCTCGAGCACGATCTCCGCCTCGCCGGCCTCGATCAGCAGGTCGACGTGGCCGATCACCTCCGAGAGCGCCAGGTAGGTCTGGGCGACCGGGAGGTTGGTCCACAGGACCTCGGCGATCTCCGCGGCGGTCATCGGCTGGTCGAGCGCGTCGCGGATCTTCGCCGCCCGTCGGCGGTGGAACTCGAGCCGGCGGTCGATCAGGCCGACGGCGTCCGCGAACTCCTCGCCGTGCCCGGGGAGGACGAGCGAGATCTCGAGCTCGCGCGTCCGGCGCATCGACTCGATGTAGCGGACGAGCGCCCGGGGCCGGTCGTCGCTGCGCGCCGCCGCCTCGGGATCGTCGATCCCGATCGGCGCGTGGGCGATCGGGTTCGAGGACACCCGCTCGAGCAGGTGGTCGCCGCCGATCAGGACGCCTGACTCGCGGTCGAGGAAGATCGTGTCGGTCGGGCTGTGCCCGGGCCGATCGAGGACCTCCCATCGGCGCCCTCCAGCGGCCACCTCGTCGCCGGAGGCGAGCCGGCGGTCGACCTCGGCGCCGCGACCGAAGACGCGGAACGCCGCCGACATCGTCCGCAGGCTGACCGCGACCTGGCGCTCGATCCCGCTGCGCACCATCGTCTCGACCGCGTAGCGGTCGTCGTGGTCCATCGAGCGCTCGAAGTCGGTGAGGTAGTCGGCGAGCGGGCCGATCGCGGCGAGCTCGGCGCCGGCCCGCCGCGCCACCTCCCCGGCGAGCCCGACGTGGTCGTGGTGCTGATGGGTGAGCAGGACGAGCGCGATCTCCTCGACCGAGCGGCCGCACTCGGCGAGCCCGGCCTCGAACGCCTCGCGGGTCGACTGCATGTTCGGCCCCGGGTCGACGACGGTCAGCGGGTCGCCGTCGAGCAGGTAGCAGTTGACGTTCCCGATCGCGAACGGCGACGGAAGGCGGAGGACCTCGATGCGATCGGGGAGGGCCAAGGGCGGACGAACTCTATTCGGGCCGCGCCGGCTGCCGGCCGTGCTCGTAGACCTCCGGGTTCGCGCAATCGGGCATCCGCTCGCCGGCGAGGGCGGCGAGGAGGTTGTCGACGGCGATCGCCGCCATCCCCTCGCGGGTGCGATGGGTGGCCGAGCCGACGTGCGGGACGACAAGCAGGTTCGGCGCCCCGAGCAACGGGTGGTCACCGGGAAGCGGCTCGGGGTCGGTGACGTCGAGGGCGGCGCCCGCGATCCAGCCCTCCCTGAGCGCGCGCTCGAGCGCCGCCGTGTCGACGATCGGGCCGCGAGCGGTGTTGACCAGGTAGGCGGTCGGCTTCATCGCCGCGAGCTCGCGCTCGCCGATCAGCCCGCGGGTCTCGTCGGTGAGCGGGGTGTGGACGGTGACGAAGTCGCTCTCGCCAAGCGCGCGCTCGAGCCCCTCGCGGTCGCCGCGGCCGGCGGCGATCACCCGGCAGTCGAAGCCCTCGAGCCGGCGGGCGACCGCGCGGCCGATCCTGCCGGCGCCGACGATCGCGACCCTCGCCCGGTAAAGGTCGCGGCCGAGCAGGAAGTCCGGGGCCCATGTCGACCACCGCCCCTCGCGGACGACGCGCTCGCCCTCGGAGAGCCTGCGGGCGACCGCGAGCATCAGCGCGACGGCGAGGTCGGCGGTGCTGTCGGTCAGGACCTCGGGGGTGTTGCCGACCGGGATCCCGCGGTCGGTCGCCGCCGGGAGGTCGACGTTGTCGGTGCCGACCGCGTAGTTGGAGATCGCGCGCAGCTCCGGCAGCGCGGCGATCAGCCCGGCGTCGATCCGGTCGGTGAGCAGCGACAGCAGCCCCTCCGCGCCGGCGGCTCCGGCGCGGAGCTCGTCGGAGCTCGGCGGCCTCGGCTCGCTCCAGATCTCGACGTCGTGGGCCTCGCGCAGCCGCTCGAGCGCGGTGCCGGGAAGCTCGCGGGTGACGAAGCAGCGGGCCATCGGCCGCTCAGTCTGCCGCACGCATCGACGGCGCGCCCGCCCGCCCGGCGGCGTCTACGCGAGCTCGGCCCCGATCAGCTCGACGGCGTCGGTGTCCCAGTGGAGGTTGTGCTGGAGCATCACCCGCTCGACGCCCGCGTGCTCGAGCGCGGCGAGCTGCTCGGCCGCCTCGGGCGGGGTGCCGACGATCCACGAGTCCGGCAGTCGGGCGAGGACCGCATCCGGGTCGGTGGCGTCCCCTCCTCTCCACCGCGCGAGCTCCGCCGCACGGGCGCGAAGCGCCGCCCCGTCCTCGGCGACCAGGGCGGCGGTCATCAGCGAGAAGCGGATCGGCCGCTCACGACCGATCCGTTCGCATGCATCGAGCACAGCTTGCCGGCGCGCGCGGCACTCCTCGACGGTGGCGAAGACGGTGTTGTACTCGTCCGCCCAGCGGGCGGCGAGCGCGGCGCTGCGCGGCCCGGCCCGCCCGCCGAGGATCAGGTTCGGCGGCGGGTCGGGCTTCGGCCGGACATCGAGTCCCTCGACCCGGTAGTGCTCACCGTCGAAGTCGATCCCGGCCTCGGTCCACCCGCGGACGATCAGCTCGAGCTGCTCGCCGAGGAGCTCGAACCGGGTCGCGGTCGGCGGGAACTCGAACCCGTAGGCGCGATGCTCGGCCTCCCACCACCCGGCGCCGATCCCGAACTCGATCCGCCCCGGGCCGGCGATCTGATCGGCGGTCGCGACGAGCTTCGCGAGCACCGAGGGATGGCGGAAGGTGACCGGAGAGACGAGCGCCCCGAGCCGGACGCGCTCGGTCATCGCCGCGAGGCCGCAGATCGTCCCCCAGGCATCGAGCGAGCCGCGCTCGCGGCGATCGGCGACCGAGAGGTAGTGGTCGGAGCGGAACAGCCCCTCGATCCCCGCCCGCTCGCAGGCGCGCGCAAGATCGAGCCATTGCGGCCAGCTGACCTCCTCCTGGCCTTCGATCATCAGGCAGACCCGCATCGGCTCCAGATTCGCAGATGCGTACTAACCACGGTTGCGCGGACCGCCGCCGGGGGTGGAGGATGGACGCCAGCGAAGAGAGGAGAATCGATGGCTGACGCAGGCCTGTTCATCGGCTGGGGGCCGCCGGTCCGCGGCCGTGAGGCGAAGAGCCTCGAGGTGTTCAACGAGGCGGTCGCGTTCCACGGCGGACTCCAGGAGTCCGGGGAGATCGAGAGCTTCGAGGTCGTGTTCCTCGGCCCCCATGGCGGCGACCTCGCGGGCTTCATCCTCGTCCGTGGGTCGCAGGAGCAGATCGCCGCGTTGCGCGACAAGGACGAGTTCGACCGGCTCAACACCCGTGCCGGGCTGATCGTCGAGCGCCTGGGCGTCGTCGACGCCGCGCTTGGCGAGGGCCTCGGCCGCCTGGTCGGGATCTACCAGGAGGCGGTCGACGAGCTCACATAGCCGGCGCCGACGCGATCGGTCGTCTAGCCGCCGTAGTAGTCCACGTGCCACCACTCCTCCGGCGCGTGGACCTTGCCCCAGCCGTACTTCCACCCGATCTGATCGATAACCGAGCGCATCTCCGGCGTCGGAACGTCGACCGCGGTCCCGAGCTCGTGTGAAGAGGTACCGGGCGGGTTCGCGGGATCGCCGGCGCCGGCGAGGAACAGCCCGTAGAGCGCCGCCTGCTGCTCGTAGGTCCGGTACGCCGACACCGGTCCGCCCGGATGGAGGTCGACGCCGTAGAGCTCGAGCGCCTCCTGGCGCATCGCGTTCCAGGCGTCGGCGGCGGCAGGCGTCAGGTGGAGGTCTCCGTACGGCGACGGGACGTGGCCCATCCCCGGCGCGGGGGCGATCGCCGAGAGGTC
>DATHVI010000119.1:0-19752 GCA_035461385.1 Solirubrobacterales bacterium | reverse complement strand
TTCGGCACCGAGGCCAACAACCTCGGCGGCCCGCTCGACCCCGACATCGACAACGTCTACGTCTACGACCGGGTCAAGAAGCGCGTCCGGCTCGTCTCGCGGCGCTCGGGCCGCAGCGGCGCCGGCGGCAACGACCACTCGCGCGACGCCTTCATGTCCGGCAACGGCCGCTTCGTCGGCTTCGAGTCCATCGCCACCAACCTCGGCGGCCCGATCCAGACCGACCCGCTCGACCTCGACGCCAACGTCTACGTCTACGACCTCGAGCGAAAGCGCGTTCAGCTCGTCTCGCGGCAGTCGAGGCGCGCCGGCGGTAAGGGGGCGAACGACGACTCCGACGACCCGGTGCTCTCGCACAGCGGCCGCTACGTCGCCTTCGAGACCAACGCGACGAACCTCGGCGGGCCGCTCAACCCCGCGAACACGAGCGATAACGCCTACGTCTACGATCGCAAGCTCAAGCGCGTCGAGCTGGTCGGTCGCGCCTCGGGTCGCAAGGGCGCGGCCTGCGACGACGACTGCGAGGACCCCTACGTCTCGGCCAACGGGCGCTTCGTCGCGTTCGAGGGCGAGGCGACGAACTTCGGCGGTCCGATCGCGCCCGGCACGGACAACGTCTGGGTCCGCGACCGCCGCCGCTGACCGGCTCTGCCCGGGGTCGGCGCGACGTAGACTCCGCGGGGGATGGGGACGCTCGAGTCGTTCAACCCCGCGACCGGTGAGCTCGTCGGGTCGGTCGAGACGATCACCCCGGAGCAGGTTCAGGCGGTCGTCGATGACGTCGCCGAGGTGCAGCCGTTCTGGGCCCAGCTTCGGCTCGCCGATCGCGCCCGCTACATGCGCCGCGCGGCCGAGGTCCTGGTCGAGGAGATCGACGACGTCGCCCGGCTGTTGACCGCTGAGCAGGGCAAGCCGGTCGTCGAGAGCTACACGATGGAGGTCCTGCCGACCGTCGACGCGCTCAGGTGGTGCGCCGACGCAGCGCCGCGGATCCTCGCTGACGAGCGGATCCCGTTCCCGCAGCCGTTCCTGAAGGCGAAGCGCGCCCATTTCAGCTACGAGTCGCTCGGCGTCGTCGGCGTGATCTCGCCCTGGAACTACCCGTGGTCGATCCCGTTCGGCGAGATCGCGCTCGCGCTCGTCGCGGGCAACGGTGTCGTCTTGAAGCCGGCGAGCCTCACCCCGCTGCTCGGCGAGCGGATGCGGGCGATCTTCGAGCGCGCGGGCCTTCCCGACGGCCTGGTGCGAAACGTCCACGGCGGCGGGCAGGTCGGGCAGGCGCTTTGCGAGGCGTCGACGGCGAAGATCTTCTTCACCGGCTCGGTCGAGGTCGGCCGCCGCGTCGGCGAGCTCTGCGCGCGGCGAATGAAGGGCTCGGTGCTCGAGCTCGGGGGCAAGGACCCTCAGATCGTCTGCGCCGACGCCGATCTCGGGAAGGCGATCTCCGGCGCGGCCTGGGGCGGGTTCGCGAACGCCGGCCAGACCTGCTCCGGGATCGAGCGCACCTACGTCGTCGCCGAGGTCGCCGATGCCTTCCTCGACGGGCTCGTGCGCGAGGTCGAGGCGCTTCCGGTCGGCGACCCGGTCGATTGGGAGACCGCGATCGGCCCGATGGTCTCGCCGCAGCAGGCCGACTCGGTCGGCGAGCTGGTCGACGACGCGCTCGCCGCCGGTGCCGAGCGGCTGACCGGGGGACCGGTCGAGCTGCCCGGCTTCGAGGGCCGGTTCATCGCCCCGACGGTGCTTACCGGGGTGACCGGCGAGATGCGGGTCATGAGCGAGGAGATCTTCGGCCCGGTGCTGCCGGTGATCGTCGTCGACTCCGAGGAGGAGGCGCTCGCGCGCGCGAACGACTCGAGCTTTGGTCTCGGCGCATCGATCTGGACCGCCGACCGCGCGAAGGGCGAGCGGATGGCGCGGCGGGTCGAGTCCGGAATGGTGTGGATCAACGATCATTCCTTCTCGCACGGAGCGATGCAGTGCTCGTGGGGCGGGGTGAAGGAGTCGGGCCTCGGCCGCTCGCACTCGAAGTTCGGCCTCTACGAGTGCGTGAACGTCAAGCTCGTGACCTGGGAGCCGGGCCTCGCCCGGAACTTCTGGTGGCACCCCTACGACGAGGTGCTCGGCATGGCCGTCCGCTCCTCGGCGCGCCTGCTCTACGGCCGCGACGGGACCCGCCTGCGCGGCCTGCGCGAGGGCGCGATCCCGCTCGCGCGCCTCGGCCGCCGCCTGATTCGCCGCGACTGACGCGCGCTACGGCGCGAGGCGGACGTGGAGGTGGTTGTCGTGGTGGACGAGCTTCTGGACGATTCCGGGCGGCCCGGCGAGCGGCGTGCTCGGGCCGACGAACACCTTCACCGCGCCGGCGGCGACGAACCGGTCGACGAGGTCCTGGGCGAGGCGCATGTCGACCTCGGAGACCCGAAGCGGCGCTCGCTCCCTGCCGCTGCGAAGCGGGTAGTAGATGTCGACGTCGAGGCCGTTCTGGTGCGAGGCGTGGCCGATGCTGCCGAACTGGGGGCCGAAGTCTCCGCCGCGGGGGCGGCTGAGGTCGCCGACCGCGATCCGGGGCGCCCCAGGGTTCTCGCGCGCGAAGTCGCCGGCGACGCCGAGCACGGTGCGGACGAGGACGTGCGTGCCCCAGCGGCGCCAGCGACGGTTCGGCTTGCGCTTGTGGATCGGGTCCCAGGTGAAGAACGTCCGGCCCTCGGCCGGAAGCTGGACGCCGTCGACCAAGCGCCCCGCGTGGGGAAGCCCGATCGCGCTCGACTTACTCCATTCGATTCTTTCCCGCGGACGCCGCTTCGCGCCGGGCTCGCCTGACCGCCGGGTGCGGTCGCCAGAGACGCTGGTCGTGCCGGCGCCGGTCATTGCCTCCTGGTCGGGGCCGGCGGCCAGGGGATCGGCCTGCGGGGGCTTCGTGTCGGCGCGCGAGAGCGCGCCGGTGGCGATGAACGCGATCGCGGCCGCCCCGGCGAGCATGCCGGCGACGGCGAGGGCGATCTTCGAAGCGGTTCCGAGTCGATGCACGAGGTCCCTGCCCTGGCTACGGACCAGGTCTAGCCACCGGTCCTCAAGCTGAGGTAAGGAAGCCCGCCGATGGGACAATTCCGAGCGTGAGCGCCGATCCCGCCCTCGAGCCGAGCCAGCCTACGGCCGACCCGGTCACCCCTCAGCCGGCGATCGAGCTGCGCTCGCTGCGCCGCGACTACGCCGACCTCCCGGTTCTGCTCGGCGTCTCGCTCGACCTCGCCCGCGGCGAGACCCTGGCCGTGATCGGGGCGAACGGGGCGGGGAAGACGACCCTCCTGAGGGTGCTCGGGACGCTGCTTCGCCCGACCTCCGGCGAGATCCGGGTTCTCGGTGCGGCACTCCCCGGAGACGCCTGGCGGGTCCGGGGGAGGATCGGCTTCCTCGGCCACGAGCCGCTGCTCTACCGCGAGCTCACCGTGCGCGAGAACCTGCGGTTCAACGCCCGCCTCCACGGGCTCGACGCTGCCGAGGAGGCGATCGCGGGCGTCCTGCGCGCGGCCGCGCTCACCCGCTACGCCGACGAACAGGTCCGAAGCCTGTCGGCCGGGACGCTGCAGCGGGCATCGATCTGCCGCGCGGTTCTCCACGACCCCGAGCTGCTGCTGCTCGACGAGCCGCTCTCCCACCTCGATCCCGACGCCACGGCGCACGCTTCGCGGCTGATCGGGGCCCGCCCCGGCCGCACGCGGGTGATCGTCAGCCACGACGTCGACCGCGCGCTCGCGGAGGCCGACCGGACGCTCGCGCTCCGCGCCGACGGCACCGTCGGCTACTGCGGGCCCGCCGCGGGGCTCTCGCCCGGTGACGCGCGGGCGATCTACGCCGGAAGGGACCGGTGAGCGCGCGATGCGGGCGTTTCGCACCATCCTCGCCAAGGACCTCCGGGTCGAGCTGCGGACGTTCGAGTCGGTGCCCGCGATGGCGCTGTTCGCAGTCACGGCGTTCGTCCTCTTCCGCTTCGGGCTCGACCGCGAGGCGCTCGAGGGCAGCCTCGCCGCCGGCGTGTTGCTGGTGACCGTCCTGTTCGCCGCGATCCTCGCGATCAACCGCGTCTTCGTCGCCGAGCGCGAGCAGGGCGGGTTCGACGCGATCAGGCTCGCCCCGGTCGACGGATCGGCGCTCTACGCGGCCAAGGCCACCGCGCTGGTCGTCTACCTGACCGCCCTCGAGCTGGTCGCGGTGCCCGCGTTCGCGCTCCTGTTCATCGACAGCTGGGCCGGCCTCGCCCCGCTCGTCCCGGTCCTGCTGCTCGTCAACGTCGGCCTCGCCGCGACCGGCACCCTCGTCTCGGCGATCGCGGTCAACTCGCGCGCCCGCGACCTCCTCGCCCCGCTGATCCTGCTCCCGCTGCTGGTCCCGGTGATGATCGCCGCGGCCGGCGCCGCCGAGCAGCTCCTCGCCGCAGGCGGCCCCTCCTACGAAGGGCTCGGCAGGTGGGTGGCGCTGCTCGCGCTCTACGATGTGATCTTCCTGCTCGTCGGCTACGCCGTCTACGACTTCCTGCTCGAGGACTGAGCACAAGTGCCCCCCCTCACCAGCCTGAAAGCGCTTGCGATCGCGACCCCGCTCGCCGTCGGCGTTGGGTTCGCGCTCGTCTTCTTCTTCGCCCCGCTCGACGCCGACCAGGGCTTCATCCAGAAGATCTTCTACCTCCACGTGCCGCTCGCGATCTGCGCGCTGGCCGGGTTCGTGATCGCCGGCGTGCACGCGATCCGCCACCTGCGAAGCGGCGATCCCGTGCACGACCTCCGCGCCTACGTCTCGATCCACGTCTCGGTGATCTTCGGTCTCGCCGTCCTCGTCACCGGCGCGATCTGGGCGAAGGCGTCGTGGGGCAAGTGGTGGGTCTGGGAGGAGCCGACCCTGGTCAGCTTCCTGATCGTCTTCCTCCTCTACTGCACCTACTATCCGCTCCGGTACGCGATCGACGATCGCGATCGCCAGTCGCGCTACGCATCGGTGTTCGCGATCACCGCCGGCGCCTTCGTGCCGCTCAACTTCGCCGCCGTGCGGCTCTCGGAGTCGCTCGTCCATCCCCGGGTCCTCGCCACCGCCGAGGGCGGGATGCCGCCCCGGATGTGGCTCACGTTCTGGATCTGCCTCGCCGGGATCGCGCTGCTGTGGGTGACCCTGGTGCGGTTCGAGATCGCCGCCAAGTCGGCGTCGGCCAAGCTCGCCCGACTGCGCAGGGCGCTCGCCGGCGGCGCGCCGGTGCGACCGGCTTCCCGGGTCGCCCCGCTCCCGTCGGCCGGCACCGGCCAGGCGCCGGAGGTGGCGTGATGCCGGCGCTGCCGCTCGACGAGGCCGGGCGCTACGTCGCCGCCGCGTATGTCGTCTTCGTCGCCCTGCTGCTCGTCTACGTCGCGATCATGGCCGCGAAGGTGCAGCGGATCGATCGCGAGCTCGACGAGCTCGCGGAGCTCGCCGAGCGCGAGCGGCCGGAAGAGGGCGATGGCTGAGCTGCTCGCGCTCGGGGTCTCGCACCAGACCGCGCCGCTCGAGCTGCGCGAGCGGCTGACGCTGACCGAGGGCCGGGCGGTCGGGATCCTCGGCGATCTCACCGACCGCGACGAGGTCCACGAGGCGGCGGCGATCTCGACCTGCAACCGCTCAGAGCTCTACCTCTTCGCCGCCGAGCCGGTCGGCGCCGAGTCAGTCGCGCTGGGGGCGCTCGCAGGCGAGGCGGGGATCCCGCCAACCGAGCTCGCCGGCCACCTCTACACGTTCCGCGGTGTCGACGCCGCTGGCCACCTGTTCCGGGTCACCGCCGGCCTCGAGTCGATGATCATCGGCGAGGCCGAGATCCAGGGCCAGGTCAAGCGCGCCTACGAGCTCGCCCTGGTCGAGGGGGCGACCGGGCCGATCCTCAACCGCGTCTTCCGGGGCGCGCTCGTGGCCGGCAAGCGCGCCCGGGCCGAGACCGAGATCTCCGAGGGCGCGATGTCGGTGCCGTCGGTCGCGGTCGAGCTCGCGCGCCGCGCCCTCGGCGAGCTCGAGCGTCGCCGGGTCCTGGTCGTCGGCGCCGGCGAGACGGCCGAGCTTACGGCGCGGGCGCTCGCCGCCCGTGGCCTCCACCCGGCGTTCATCGCCAACCGCCACTACGACCGCGCGATCGGCCTCGCCGAGCGCTTCGGCGGCACCGCGGTCAGATTCGAGGAGCTTCCCGATCAGATGCTCGCCGCCGACGTGATCGTCGCCTCGACCAGCTCCCCCCATCACGTGATCGAGCGCGAGGAGCTCGCCGAGGTGATGGCGGCCCGGGACGGCAGGCCGCTGCTGATCATCGACCTCGCGGTTCCACGCGACGTCCAGCCCGAGTGCCGCGAGGTCGTCGGCGTCAGCCTCCACGACATGGACGACCTCCAGAGCCTGGTCGAGCGCAACGCCTCCGGCCGCGAGGCCGAGGCCCACCGGGTCGAGGCCGTGCTGCGGGCCGAGCTCGGCCGGCTCGAGCGCTGGCTCGCCTCACAGCAGGTGACGCCGACGATCGCGGCGTTACGCGACCGCGCGGCGACGATCGTCGACCGGGTCCTGGCCGAGAACGACTCGCGGTGGGAGGGGCTGACCGACGCCGACCGCGAGCGGCTGCGCGCGGCCGCAGGGGCGATCGCCTCCCGGCTGCTGCACGAGCCGACGCTGCGGCTGAAGCGCTCGGTCGGCGAAGCGGACTCCTACGCGCGGCTCGCGATCCTGCGCGAGCTCTTCGGCCTCGATGCGGGCACCGAGCCGCTCGAGGGCGACGCCGAGGTCGCCGACCTTCGCGACCGTCGCCGCAAGCGATAGGGGCCCGTTGACCGGCCCGGCCCTCAGGCTGGCGACGCGGGGCAGCGCCCTCGCGCTCGCCCAGGCCGAGCAGGTCGCGGCCGCGCTCGGCGGCGGCGAGCTCGTCACGGTCCGCAGCGCCGACGACGAGGTCGGCGACAAGGCGCGGTTCGTCCGCGCGGTCGAGCAGGCGCTCCTCGATGGCGAAGCCGAGCTCGGCGTGCACTCGGCGAAGGACCTTCCCGGCGAGCTGCCCGATCGCCTCGAGTTGGTCGGTGTGCCGGTGCGCGAGGACCCGGCCGACGCCTACATCGGGGCGGCGGGCTCGCTCGACGACGTGCCCGCGGGGGCGCGGATCGGCACCGCGAGCCTGCGCCGGCGCTCGCAGCTCCTCGCCCTGCGCCCCGACGTCGAGGTCGTCGAACTGCGCGGCAACGTCGACACGCGGCTGCGCCGCCTCGCCGAGGGCGAGCTCGACGGGATGGTCCTCGCGGTCGCCGGCCTCGCTCGGCTTGGCCGCGAGGATGAGGTCGCCTTCCGCTTCGATCGCGAGCAGATGACTCCGGCTCCCGGGCAGGGCTGCCTGGCCCTCGAGGCGCGCAGCGCCGCCGCCGCCGCCGCGGAGGCCGCCGCCGCGGTCACCGACGCGGCCGCGCTGGTCGAGTTGACCGCGGAGCGGGCGGCGGTCAGCGCGCTTGGCGCGAGCTGTCACACCCCGGTCGGGGTCAACGCCAGGATCGACGACGGCGACCTCGTCGTCGCCGGCTTCGCGGGCCTGTCCGACGGAAGCGAGTGGGTTCGCGACCGGGTCGCGGGCGACGCCGAGCAGCCCGCCGCCCTCGGCGAGGCGCTCGCCGAGCGGATGGGCGCTGCCGGCGCCGGCGAGATCCTCGAGCGGGCGGAGGCGGAGGCCGGTCTGTGATCGAGCGACATCCATGTCGCGAGACCAGCATGTGTAGTGAGGTGTTCTCGTGAGCGGCGAGGTCGACGGGGCAGGTAAGGGGGCGGCCCCGATGTTGAGCGGATGGTTCGGGGCCATTTCTCCCCCGAAACCCACATTCATCGAATCCTCGGGGGGCCGGCGGTGAGCGCGGAGGCCGGAGCGCGCCCCGGAGTCGTTTACCTCGTCGGAGCCGGACCGGGCGACCCCGGGCTGATGACCGCCCGCTCGCTTGAGCTGATCGCTTCCGCCGACGTCATCCTCCACGACCGGCTGATCCCGCCGGAGGCGCTCCGGGGGGCGGGGACCGACGCGGAGCTGATCGACGTCGGCAAGCGTCCCGGGGCGCCGGCGATGCCGCAGCGGGAGATCGAGGCGCTGCTGGTCGAGCACGCGCGGGCGGGCCGCAGCGTCGTTCGGCTGAAGGGCGGCGACCCGTTCGTCTTCGGCCGCGGCGGGGAGGAGGCCGAGGCCCTCCGGGCGGCGGGGGTCGAGTTCGAGATCGTCCCGGGGGTCACCGCCGGGGTCGCCGTGCCCGCTTACGCCGGGATCCCGGTCACCCATCGCGAGGACGCGTCGGCGGTCGCCTTCGTCACCGGTCACGAGGACCCGGAGAAGGACGAGGCCGCGCTCGACTGGGGGGCGCTCGCGGCGTTTCCGGGCACGATCGTCGTCTACATGGGCGTCAAGCAGGCGCCGCGGATCGTCGAGCGGCTCGTCGCCTCCGGCCGCGATCCCGGCGAACCCTCGGCCGCGGTCGAACGCGGGACGACGCCGGGCCAGCGGGTCGTCACCGCGCCGCTGTCGGAGCTCCCAGCGGCGATCGATTCCGCCCGGCTCGCGCCGCCGGCGATCCTCCTCGTCGGCCCGGTCGCCGCCCGCCGCGAGGAGATCGCCTGGGTCGAGCGGCGCCCGCTCCACGGCCGTCGGGTGGTCGTCACCCGGGCCCGGGCGCAGGCGAGCGGGCTCGCGGCGACGCTTCGAGCGCTGGGGGCCGACGTCGTCGAGCTGCCGGCGATCCGGATCGAGCCGCGGATCGACCGCCCCGAGGTCCGCGACGCCGTCGCCGGGCTCCACTCCTACGCCGTCGTCTGCCTGACGAGCCCGAACGGCGTCCGGCTGCTGTTCGAGGCAATGTCGGCTCAGGGCCGCGACGCGCGGGCGCTCGCCAACGCCACCGTCGCCGCGATCGGGCCGGGCACCGCCGCGGCGCTCGCCGAGCGCGGCGTGATCGCCGACCTCGTCCCCGAGCGCTTCGTCGCCGAGGCCCTCGCCGAGGTCCTCGGCGAGCTCGATCTCGCCGGCCGTCCGGTCCTCGTCGCGCGCGCCGCCGAGGCCCGCGAGGTCCTTCCCGACGCGCTCCGTGAGCGCGGGGCGCAGGTCGACGTCGTCGCCCTGTACGAGACCGTCGCCGAGGAGCCCGACCCCGGCGCACTCGCCGCTGCCCGCGACGCCGACTACGTCACCTTCACCTCGTCCTCGACCGTCCGCAACCTGCTCGCCGCGGTTGGAGACGGCTTCCCGCGCGACGCACGCGTCGTCTCGATCGGCCCGGTGACGAGCCGAACCGCCCGCGAGTCCGGGCTCGAGGTCGCAGTCGAGGCGACCAGCCATGATCCCGATGGCCTGATCGAGGCGTTGCTCGAGGACGCCGTCGGCAAGGCCGGCGGGGGCTGAGCGGAGCCGGCGTCCGATCGTGGTCGCCTCACGAAGGCTCCCGCCGTGAGCGCGAGCGCGTACTCCGAGGACCTTGCGGCGATTCACGCGGCGGGCTTCACTTACATCGCCCGCGACGCGGCTCGCGAGCTGATCGGCCGGCTGCCGGAGCGCGCCCGGGTTCTCGACCTTGGCTGCGGCGACGGGACCGCGACCGAGTTGCTCGCCGACGCGGGCCACGAGGTGAGCGGGATCGATCTCTCGCCGGCGATGATCGACCTCGCCCGCGAGCGGGTCCCCACGGCGCGCTTCGACGTCGCCTCGGCTACGGCGGGAGCGTTCCCCGAGAGCCTCGACGCGATCCTCGCGTCGGGCGAGGTGCTGGGCTACGCCTTCGATCCCGAGCTCGGCTCCCCCGCCGGCCTGGCGCCGGTGATCGATCGCGCCGCCTCCGCCCTTCGACCCGGGGGCCTGCTGCTCTTCGACCTCCCGGGTCCCGACCGCGCAGGCCCCGGGAGCGTCCGGACCTGGACCGAGGACGAGGGCTGGGCGGTGCTCGTCGAGGTGACGGCGCAAGCGGGTCTGCTGACGAGACGGATCGTCACCTTCCGTCGCGGTCCCGACGGCCGCGGCTACCGTCGCGGCGAGGAGACCCACCGGCTCCTCCTCCACCGCCCGAGCGAGGTTCTCAGGCTGTTGCGCAAAAGCGGCTTCTCCGCCCGCACCCTCGCCGGCGGCTATTCCGGCCGCCCGCTCCCTCGCGGGCTCACGGTATATCTCGCGCGCCGCCGGTGAGTGAGGACTAGATTGGGTTCGCGGTGAGCGCCCCGATCACGTTCCTCTCCGACTACGGCACCCGCGACGAGTTCGCGGGCGTCTGCCGGGCGGTGATCGCCAGGATCGCCCCCGAGGTCAAGGTGATCGACCTCACCCATGGGATCCCGGCGCACAACGTCCGCGCGGGAGCTGCGGTGCTCGCCACCGCGCTTCCCTACGCGCCGGAGGGCGTCCACCTCGCGGTGATCGATCCAGGCGTCGGCTCCGAGCGAAAGGGGGTCGCGGTCAGGGCCGCCAGCGGCGATCACATCCTCGTCGGCCCCGACAACGGGCTTCTGTGGCCGGCCCTCGAGCGCCTCGGAGGCGCCACCGAGGCGGTCGAGGTGTCGCGGTCGCCGGTTCGTCTCGAGCCGGTGTCGGCGACCTTCCACGGCCGCGACGTCTTCTCGCCCGTCGCTGCGGCGCTCGCCCGCCACGGCGACCTCGCGCGGGTCGGCGATCGAATCGATCCCGGGACCCTGGTCCGGATCGAGCGGCACCCGCCGCGGATCGAGGCCGGGCGGGAGGTGGTCGCCGCGGTCTCGCACGTCGACCGGTTCGGCAACGCCGCCCTTGACCTCGACGAGGCCGAGGCCCGCCAGGCCGGCCTCCGGCCCGGAAGCGAGATCGTGGTCGACGTTGGCGGACGCCGGCACGCGGCGATCTACGCGGTCACCTTCGCCGACGTCCCGGCGGGCGGGCTGATCCTCTACCTCGACTCGCGCCGGACCCTCGCGCTGGCGGTCAACCGCGACCGCGTAGCCGATCGGCTCGGGCTTGCATCCGGCGACGAGGTGGCGATCAGGGCAGCGCCGTGAGCGCGGAGGCAGGACAAAGGGGAACTGGTTCCCGGGCGAAGTGCGATCCAGGGACCGTGAGCGCGGAGCCAGGACGAGGGAGAGGTGGTTCCCGGGCGAAGCGCGATCCAGGGACCGTGAGCGCGTTCGCGTTCGGATACCCGCGCCGCCACTTTGCCGTCACCGACTCGACCAACGCGCGCGCCCGCGAGCTCGCCGCCGCGGGGGCGCCGGGCGGCACCGTGGTGACCGCCGGCCGTCAGACCGCCGGGCGGGGCCGGCGGGGACGGCGCTGGGCGGCACCCGCGGGCAAGGCGCTGCTTTACTCGGCGATCCTGCGACCGCTCGCGAGCGACCACGCCCTGCTGCCGCTCGCGGCGCCGGTCGCGGTCTGCGAGGCGGTCGAATCGCTGGCGCCGGTTCGGTGTGCGATCAAGTGGCCGAACGACGTCTGGATCGACGAGCGCAAGGCCGCGGGGGTGCTGATCGAGGCGCGGATCCCCGACTGGGCGGTGATCGGCGTCGGCGTCAACGTCGCGGTCGAGCCGGGCGAGCTCCCCGGCGACCTGCGCTGGCCGGCGACGTCGATCGGCCACGGGGTCGGGGTCGAGGAGCTGCGCTCGGCGCTCGACCATGCGCTCGGCGAGTGGGTGGCGGCGCCCCGCGCGCGAATCGTGAGCGCGTTCTCCGCTCGCGACCTGCTCCGCGGGCGCCGGGTTGCGTGGGACGACGGCGAGCCGCGGTCGGGGGTCGGCGGCGGGATCGACGAGGACGGGAACCTAGTCGTCCGCCTCGACGGTGGTGGCCGCGCCGTTCTCGGTGCCGGTGAGGTCTCGCTCGCGCTCGGGTGAGCCGTCCCGGTCGCCCTCCCCCTCGGGCCCCGGTTCCTCCTCCGAGCCGGCCGCTTCGGCTGAGTCCTCGGCTTCCCCTGGCTCCTCGGCCTCGGCTGTCTCCTCGCCTGAGTCCCCGGCGTTGCCGGCGTCGGCAGCCTCGCCCGCGCTCGCCTCGGGATCGTCGGGCGCCTTCGCCTCGGCGCCGTTGCCGTCGGCGCCCTTCGGCTCCTCGCCGTTGCCGTTGCCGCGCTTTCGCCGGCGGCGCCGGCGCTTGCCGCCCTTGGGGAAGTTCCGCAGCAGCTCGCGGGCGACGGCCGAGGGCTTGCGAGCCATCCGCATCCGCGCGCCGCGGAGCACCTCCTCGGCCTCGGGGGTGTGAGCGACCGCGGCGGCGAGCAGGGCGACGCCGAGCCGGCGATCCTGCTGGCGCGCGGCGTGGACGATTCGGCGTGCGTTTCGCCCGTGGGCCCGCCCCGACGAGTTGACGAACAACCCGAGCAGGCGCTTCGTCTCCGGCCACCGCTGTACCGCGTATTCCTCGTGCAGCTCGCGGGTGATCGCCGCCAGGCGCCAGACCCAGGCCTGGGCCTGGTCACGGCGACCGATCCGGCGCTCGGCAAGCGCCTGCAGCAGCGTCTTCGCCCCCGCCCGGCGCTCGTCGCGAGGCCAGGTGGCGACGACCTCGACCGCGTCGTCGAACGGCTCGGCCTCGCGCAGCGCGGCGATCTCGGCGAGCGCCTTCAGCCGCAGCTGGTGGCTGCGGTTGCGCTGCAGGCCGGTGAGCAGGAAGCGCCGCCGGAGCTCCTTCGCCTGGTCGTGCTGGAGCATCGCCTTCGCACGGCGCCAGTTGCTCTGGGTCACTCGCGCGCCGGCGAGCGCCGCCCAGGCGTGCTGCTCGGAGTGGTTCAGGTTCTCGACCGCGATCCGCCACAGCTCGCGTTCGAGCACCCCCAGCCGGCGCTCGGGATCGGCGGAGACGGGCACGACCCGGCGCTCGACGCGCACCCGGCGGCCGCGGCCGCGGCGGACCGGGCCGACGACGATCGCCCCACCGCGGTAGACGTCGCGGTCGAGCAGGCTGTGGAGGGTGACGATCGTCTCGTCGTGGGTCGTAGCCGGATGGACGAAGTCGACCACGAGGCCGGCTTCCTTGCCCTCGTGGCGCCGGGTCACGCGCCCGACCCGCTGCTGGTAGACCCGCCGCGACGCGGTCGGGGCGAGGTGCATGCACATCGTCGCCCGCGGCGAGTTCCACCCTTCGGCGAGCAGCATCGCGTTGCAGAGCACGTCGACCTCGCCGCGCTCGAACGCGGCGAGGATCTCCGACAGCTCGCGCTTCGGGGTCTCGCCGGAAACCGCCCGCGCCTCGATTCCGGCATCGCGGAATGCCTTCGCGACGTTGTTGGCGTGCTGCACGCCGGCGGTGTAGACGACCCCGGGGACGCGCCGGAATCGCGACTGGTAGAGGTCGGCGACCGCGACGTTGAACGGCTCCTGGTCGAGCAGTGCGGCCAGCTCCTCCTGGTCGAAGTCCTGATCGACCTCGCCGCGCCGCAACGGCACCTTCGCGATCGTGCGCACCCCCGGCCCGGGCGGGATCCGGATGCAGCGCAGCGGCGCGATCACTCCCCGGCGCGCCGCCTGGGCGAGGTCGAAGCGCGAAGTCTGGGTCGGGAATAGGTCGGCGACGTGGCGGGCGATCAGCGCCCCGGTGGCCGTCATCCCGATGAACACCGGGCCCGGCCAGTCGCGGATGCAGCCGCTCGTCTTTTCGCCGAGCGCCGTGTGCGCCTCGTCGCAGATCACGATCGAGTACGCGTCTGAGACACGGTTCGCGTTGCGCACGAACCACTGGTAGGTCTCGACCGTTACCGGGCCGTACGGATGGTCGGCGCCGTCGAGCAGCGGCGGGCAGAGGCGCTCGCCGTAGCCGCGATCGGAGATCTCGCCGATGAACTGGTCGACGAGGTTTCGCCGGTGGGTGAGGATCAGGATCCCGCCGGTGCGGGAGGCCTCGATGAAGCCGACGGCTGCGACCGTCTTCCCGGCGCCGGTGGCGTGCTCGAACCAGAATCGCCGCGACGCGCCCGGGTCCTCCGGCGCCTCGGCGACCTCCTCGACCTCGGGTTCGTCCCAGTCCTGTGGCTCCTCGTCGGGGGCGAGCGCCTCCTCTTCGGCGCCGAGCAGCGTCGCGGCCTCGGGATCGGCGCCGTCGCCCGACTCGCCGTTCGCGGCCCGGCCGTCGTCCGCCTCGTCGCCGCCGTTGCGGCCGCGCCCGTTGGCGCGGGCGGCGCCGTTCGCGCGCTCGAGCTCGGCGGTGAGCGCGGCGAGGGTGCCCGAGAGGGCGTCGACCTGGTGCTCGGAGAGCACCGCGCCGTCGCGCAGCACCGGCTCGGAGTCCCAGAGCAGGCGCTCGAGCCCGAGCACGAGCGAGTAGTCGCGCCGCCATTCGAACGACGGCACCTCGGCCCCGGCGCCGAGCTCCGCGAGCGCCGCGTCGACTGCGCGGCGGCGAGCGGTTCCGGGCTCGAGGTCGTCGACCGTCTCGTTGGCGAGCAGGATCGGCTCGCGGGTGAACTCGCGCACCCGTTCGAGGTCCGCCTCGGTAAGGCGATCTGCCGCGCTCGCGGCGACGTCAGTCGTGTCAGCCATCGAAAGAGGCTCCGTCAGCGCTCGCCGCGTCTCCACCGAGAGTCGGGGACGAGCGAAGTAAGCTCGGTGCGGGCGCCCGCCGAGCCGAGATTCCCCTCCGGCTGGCCGACGGACCCCCAGGTCCAAGACGGGACCGACCTGAATTAAAGCAGCCCGACCAGCCAACGACCGGATCGGCAGATGAGCAAGCGTCTACAAGCCCTCGCGCTGGTCGCCGCCGTGCCGCTCGTCGTCGCGGTCACCGTCGTCCTCGCCGGCTCGGGGGAGGAGGGCGATCCCGGCGCCGCCAACCCCGAGTCGCAGGCCCCCGACTACGAGCGGGCGTTCTCATCGGCGCCGGCGCCGATCGCCGCGCTCTACGAGCAGGCGAACGAGCTGCTCTCCGGCGGGCTCGACGCGTTCGATTCAGAGCTCCGCCGGCTCGACGGTTACCCGGTCGTCGCCAACCTGTGGGCGTCCTGGTGCGGCCCGTGCCGCAGCGAGTTCCCCTACTTCCAGCGCCAGTCGGCCGAGCGCGCGGACTCGGTTGCGTTCATCGGCGTCGACTCCCGCGACTCCGACGACGCCGCCCGCACCTTCCTCGAGCAGCTTCCCGTTCCCTACCCGAGCATCAGCGATCCCGACGGCGAGGTCTGGACCGACCTCGGCGCGGTCGGCCTCCCGGCGACCGCTTTCTACGACGCGGGCGGCGAGCTCGTCCACCTCAAGCAGGGCGAGTACCGCTCCGAGGACGAGCTCGCGGCGGACATCGAGCGCTACGCGCGCTGAGCGCCGCCAGGCACCCGCCCCGGCATAATCGAAGTGATGGCGCGAAGGCTGAGGTTGTCGACGTGGATCGCCGCGATCGTCGCCGGAATCTCGATCATGGGCGCCCAGGCGCTCGGTCAGGAGGACGGCGGCTCCGGGATCGCCTATTCGATCGAGCTCCCTGGGTCGATCGACCCGGCGACCGAGCGCTGGATCGGCAACGCCCTGGGCGACGCCGAAGATGCCGGCGCCGAGCTCGCGATCATCACCATGGACACGCCGGGCGGGCTCGTCGACTCGACCCGCTCGATCGTCCAGGACATCCTCGCCGCCGAGATGCCGGTGGTGGTCTACGTCTCCCCGGACGGCGCCCGAGCGGCGTCGGCCGGCTTGTTCATCACGATGGCGTCCGACGTCGCGGCGATGGCGCCTCAGACCAACATCGGCTCGGCGACGCCGGTCTCGATCGGCCCCGGCCAGGAGGAGCAGGACGCGCTCGCGCGCAAGATCGAGAACGACGCCGCCGCCTACGTCCGCGCGCTCGCCGAGGAGCACGGGCGAAACGGCAACCTCGCCGAGCGGATGGTCACCGACGCCGAGAACGTGACCGCGAGCGAGGCGCTCGAGGAGGGCCTGATCGACGTCATCGCGGCCAACCAGCAGGAGCTTCTGCGTGAGATCGACGGCTTCCGCGTCCAGGGCCCGAAGGCGCAGACGCTCGATACCGCGGGGCTCGTGATCGAGGAGCACGAGATGCCGTTCCCACTCCGGCTGCTGCAGATCCTCGTCAACCCGAACATGGCTTTCCTGCTGCTGCTGGTCGGGCTCGCGGGGATGGCGTTCGAGCTCTTCAACCCGGGGCTGATCTTCCCGGGATCGCTGGGACTGATCGCGTTCCTGCTCGGCCTCTACGCGACCGCGCAGCTCCCGGTCACCGCCGCGGGCATCGCCCTGCTCGTGATCGGGACCGGGATGATCGTCGCCGAGACGCAACTGCCCACAGGCGGCATACTCGGGGGCGTGGGAGTGCTCGGCCTCGCCCTGGGAGGGCTGCTGCTGTTCGACACCGACGCCGGCTTCGGGATCTCGCCGGTGGTCGTGATCGCGGCCGCGGTGATGATCGGCGGCTTCCTCGTCTTCGCGCTCTCGAAGGCGATGCAGGCGCGCAAGAACCCCGTCCACACCGGTTGGGAGGAGCTGATCGGCTTCGAGGGCGACGTCCGCCAGCCGCTCGACCCGGTCGGACAGGTGTGGGTCGACGGGGGCCTGTGGCGGGCGACGCCGGCCGACGGGCTCATCGACGGCGACGAAACGCGCCTTCGCAAGCGCGGCGTTAGAGTGCGGGTCGATTCGGTCGAGGGCCTGACGCTTCGGGTCCGGCCGCTGGCAAGCGACGACGAGGAGGACTAGGTGTCGGTAGCACTCGCGATCATCGCCGTATTCGCGGTCCTCGTGCTGATCCTGCTCGCCGCCGCGATCAGGATCCTGCGCGAGTACGAGCGCGGTGTGATCTTCCGCCTCGGTCGCCTGATCGCCCAGAAGGGCCCCGGGCTGATCCTGCTGATCCCGATCATCGATCAGATGGTCCGGGTCGACCTGCGGACGGTGACGCTCAACGTCCCGCCGCAGGAGGTGATCACCAAGGACAACGTCACCGTGCGGGTGAACGCGGTCGCCTACTTCCGCGTCGTCGACCCGAACAGGGCGATCACCGAGGTCGAGAACTTCCTCCTCGCCACCTCGCAGATCTCGCAGACGACGCTGCGCTCGACGCTCGGCAAGGCCGAGCTCGACTCATTGTTGGCCGAGCGCGAGCGGCTAAACATCGAGCTCCAGCAGATCATCGACGAGCAGACCGAGCCCTGGGGCGTGAAGGTGACCACGGTCGAGGTCAAGGACGTCGAGCTCCCGGTCGAGATGCAGCGGGCAATCGCCCGCCAGGCCGAGGCCGAGCGCGAGCGGAGGGCGAAGATCATCGCCGCCGACGGCGAGTTCCAGGCCGCCGAGAAGCTCTCCCAGGCGGCGAACATCATCAGCCAGAACCCGGCGACGCTCCAGCTCCGCTATCTGCAGACGCTGCTCGAGATCGGCGGCCAGAACAACTCGACGATCGTCTTCCCGCTCCCGATCGACCTGCTGAAGCCGCTGCTCGAGCGTGGGGCGTCGCCGAGCGTGCCTCCGCCAGCCCCGGGCTCTCCGGGCACGACCTAGCTCGACCGAGCGATCTGACCGCCCCCGAGGTCCGAATCGACCAGCTCACCGGCCTGCGGGCGATCCTCGCTCCGGGCCGCGCCGATCGCCCGGACGCGTTCGCGCCGGCCGCCGCCGAGCCGCGCCCCGACGCCGCCGAGCGCTGCCCGTTCTGTGGCGGGCGCGAGGACCGCACGCCTCCCGAGGTCTGGGCCGAGCGTCCCGAAGGCGGCGAGCCGGATACGCCCGGCTGGCGGGCGCGAGCGGTGCCGAACCTCTACCCGGTGCTCGGAGGCGAGCAGGGCGACGAGGCCGGACGCGCGCCGGAGGCAGGGGGCTCGCGTGAGAGCGGCTTCGCCAGCTCGATCGATCCCCTCCACGCCTCGACTCGCGGCGCCGAGCCGGACCTGTTCCGATCGGCCCCCGCGACCGGCGCGCACGAGGTGATCGTGCACGGCCCCGACCACGTCACCACCCTCGCTGCTCTCTCCGATCAGGCATTCGCCGCCGCGTCATCCGCCTGGCGCGAGCGGATGCGGGCGCACGCCGGCGCCTCCTACGTCCACCTGATCGTCAACGAGGGGCCGGCCGCGGGAGCGTCGCTCGAGCACAGCCATGCCCAGCTCTACGCGCTCGACTTCGTCCCCGCCGAGATCGCCCGCGAGCGCGAGCGAGCGACCGCGTACCACGACCGGACGATGGGCGGCCATCTACTCGGTGACGTCCTCACCGAGGAGGTGAGGCGCCGCGAGCGGCTGGTCGCGATCGACGACGAGGCGGCGCTGCTCTGCCCGTGGGCGTCGCGCTCGCCGTTCGAGCTCCGGGTCGTCCCGCGCACCCCGGCGCCACGATTCGAGGCCGGCGACGCCGGCACCGGGATGCTGCAGACGGCGTTGCGGGTGCTGGCGAAGGCGTTCGAGAACCCGCCCCAGCTCAACCTCTGGGTCCGCACCGCCCCGCGCGGGGTGGAGGAGTTCTGCTGGCACGTCGACATCGTCCCCCGGCTGACGATCAGGGCCGGATTCGAGCTCGGGACCGGGGTCGACATCAACGTCTATCCCCCCGAGCGCGCCGCGGCCGACCTGCGAGCCGCGCTCGATGTCTAGGGTTCGCCTCCCGATGCCGCCGATCAACCGCCCGTTCCCCCGCTTCATCGCCGACGCCCCGAGGGAGGGCAGCCCGTACGGCCGCTGGGCCGAGCGCCTCGCGGCCGAGTTCAGCCGTGCCTGCTCGGAGCATGTCGCCGAGGCGGGGTCATCGCTCGACGAGGAGAGCGTGAGGTGGTTCCCCGAGCGCGCGTGGGGCGGGCGCGTGTACCTGCCGGCGACCGGTCGAGCGACCGAGCCGGCGACCGCCGAGGATGGGCGGCCGGTGGCGGTCGAGTACTTCGGCTGGGTCTCGTTCGAGCGCTCCGAGGACGGCGAGCCGCGGGCCCTGCGGGCGAAGGCCGACTTCACCGACGTCACCGCCGACGACAACCCCGACTGGCAGATCGACCTCAACGACGACGTGATCGGGAGCTGGTACGCCGGGGGAGAGCGCGGCGGCGAGATCACCCTCGTCTGGGGTCTCCCCCTGGTCCGCGGCGCGGCCGCGGCGACGGCGGAGCTCGACGGCCAGGTGGTCGACCAGGCTGCGGTCGCCGACGGGAGGTTCACGCTCGTCGCCGTCGACGCGGTCCACGGCTTCGCCGATGACCTCTACCTCGAGGTCAAGCTCTGGGACCGCCGCCTGCGCGAGGTCGCGACCGAGAGCCTCTACGAGGAGCCCGAGGAAGACGGCGAGGACGCGACCCCGCCCGCGAGCCCCGGCGACCGACAGTAGCCGACGGTTCGAGCCTGCTCACGAGCTGAAGTTCGGCCGCCTGAGCTCGTGCCGCACCACGACGCCGATTTGCCGGGTCGATGCTCGGCAACGCGCGGCACTAGCCTTCCCGATCGATGAGCACAGTGCCCACCGTACCCGGCGACCTCGACGCTTGGCGCGAGCTTCCCGCGGCCCAGCAGCCCGACTGGCCGGATCCCGACGAGGTCCGCGCCGTCGCCGCCGAGCTCTCCGGCCAGCCGCCGCTCGTCTTCGCCGGCGAGTGCGATCAGCTCAAGGAGAGGCTGGCAGCGGTCGCGGCAGGCGAGGCGTTCGTGCTCCAGGGCGGCGACTGCGCCGAGACCTTCGCCGGGTCGAACGCGCAGGCGGTCCGCGACAAGCTCGAGACCCTGCTCCAGATGGCGCTGGTCCTGACCTACGCGGCGAGCGTCCCGGTGGTGAAGATCGGCCGGATGGCGGGCCAGTTCGCGAAGCCCCGGTCGCGCCCGACCGAGACCCGCGA
>DATHVI010000118.1:0-6540 GCA_035461385.1 Solirubrobacterales bacterium | reverse complement strand
GGCGTTGCCGCGCACCAGGTGTGTTTGCGGTAGCGAGAAGTGCGCGGCGTAGCCGCGCACCAGGTGTGTTTGCGGGAGCGGAGGAGGCGACGGAGTTATTCCGTTGTGTAGGGTTCCCGACTCGTGAAGTCGCCGCGGAGGACAGCTGCCCTGATCGCGCTGGGGGCCTTGGTCGTCGCCCTGTTTGCGATCGTCGCCGTAGCCCAGGGGATCGGCGACCCGAGCCCGAGCGGCGAGGAGATCGCGGTCGTCGAGGACGCCGAGGACGGCAACTCCGTCGCGGTTACGCAGGAGCAGCTCGACGCCGAGCTCGAGGTCGTCGCCACCCGCCAGGGCCTCGAGGGGGTCCCGGCGGAGGACGATCCGCAGTTCGAGACGATTCGCGACGCCGCGTTCGGCGATCTGCTCCTGGTCGTCTGGGTCCGCGGCGAGGCCGAGGATCGTGGGATCGAGGTCACCGAGCAGGAAGTCGACGACGAGCTCGGCCAGATCAAGGAGCAGCAGTTCAACGGCAACGAGCAGCGCTTCCAGCGCTTCCTCGAGGAGTCGGGCTTCACCGAGGAGTCGGCGCGCGAGCGGCTCGAGCTCCAGCTGCTCTCGAACGCGATCCAGGAGGACGTGATCCCCGCCGAGCCGGCGGTCGACGAGGCGCAGATCGAGGAGTACTTCGAGGCCAACCCGGAGCAGTTCCAGCAGCCGGAGAGCCGCAACGTCCGCGTGATCCAGACCGCGAACGAGGAGGACGCCCAGGAGGCGCTCAGCCGGCTTGAGGAGGACGACTCGCAGCGCTCGTGGCGGCGCGTCGCCCGCGACCTCTCGACCGACCCGGCGACGCAGGACGTCGGCGGGCTGCGCCAGGGTGTGATCGAGGGCCAGAACGAGCAGGCCCTCGACGAGCAGATCTTCAGCGCCCCCGAGGGCGAGCTGGTCGGGCCGTTCCAGGGCGAGGCCGGCCACTACGTGATCAGCGTCGAACAGATCACTCCGGCGCAGTCGATCACGCTCGAGGAGGCCCGCGACCAGATCCGCCAGACGATCGCCGGCCAGGAGTCGCAGCAGGTCGCGCAGGATTTCCAGACCGAGTTCCTCGAGAAGTGGCGCTCGCGCACCTTCTGCGCCGAGGGCTACCGGATCGACCGCTGCGCCAATGCCGAGCCGCCGCCGCCCGCCTGCCCCGAGGAGGCCGCGGAGGCGCAGGGATGCCCGGCGCCGGTGCCCTCGATCAGGCCGATCGATCCCGGCACCGCGAGCCGCTTCGGCCAGGCCCCCGGCAGGCCGCAGGGCCCGCTCACGCCCGAGCCCGCGCAGCCCGAGATCCCCGAGGGCCTCGAGGGGCTGCCGCCGGACCTCCAGCAGGTCCCGCAGCAGCAGCCCGGCCAGGGTGCTCCGCCTCCGCAGCCGTAGCGCGGGCCGGCTCGATCCCCGCCGCACCGGGGCGTCAGGATGAGCGATCCGCTCGGCGGCGTCGGGCGATCGGCGTACGAGGCGCTGGCGCGGCTCGACGCGATCACCAGGCGACTGCGGGCCGAATGCCCGTGGGATCGCGAGCAGGACGAGCGCTCGATCGTCCCGCACACCGTCGAGGAGGCGTACGAGCTCGCCGACGCCGCCGGACGCGGCGACGACGCGAAGCTGGTCGACGAGCTCGGAGACGTGCTGTTCCAGGTCGTCTTCCTCTCGCTGCTGCTCGAGGAGCGGGATGCCGGTGACCTCGCCGGTGTCGCCGACGCGATCACCGCGAAGCTGATCCGCCGCCACCCGCACGTCTTCGGCGACGCGTCGGGGCCGGCGGCGCTGGAGGCGATGGGCGCCGACCCCGAGACCGCCCACGACGTGCTCGGCAACTGGGACCGGATCAAGCGCGAGGTCGAGGGCACCGGTAGCGGCGAGGGCGGCGACGACCCGTTCGCTGACATCCCCGAGAACCTTCCGGCCCTGCTCTATGCGCGCAAGATCCTCCGCCGCGCCGACCCCGAGGGCGGATCGCCGTCGCCGCGCGGCGCCGAGCGCGAGGCGGCCGAGGCCGAGGTCGGCGAGCTCCTGCTCGATGCCGTCCGCCGCTCGCGCGAGCTCGGCGTCGACCCCGAGCTCGCGCTGCGCGCCGCCGCCGAGCGCCACCGGGATCGAGCTCGCGGCGACTGGTAGTCCGCCTCTTATGCATCGCTGAGGGTCGCCTGCAAGACTGTCGCGCCGCATGGGATCGATCAGCCGCATTCACGCCCGCCAGATCCTCGACTCACGGGGAAACCCGACGGTCGAAGTCGTCGTCGACCTCGACTCGGGGGCGAGCGCCCGCGCCGCCGTCCCCTCAGGGGCATCGACCGGCGAGTTCGAGGCGACCGAGCTTCGCGACGGGGGCGAGGCCTGGGGCGGCAAGGGCGTCACCGCTGCTGTCGGCCACGTCAACGACGACATCGCCAGGGCGCTGACCGGCGCCCGGGCCGCCGACCAGGCCGCGCTCGACCGCACCCTGGTCGAGCTCGACGGGACGCCGAACAAGTCCCGGCTCGGCGCGAACGCGATTCTCGGCGTCTCGCTCGCGGTGGCGAAGGCGGCGGCGGTCGAGGCCGGCGTGCCGCTCTACCGCCACATCGCCGAGCTCTACGGGAACGCTCCCAACGAGGCGAACGTCCTTCCGGTGCCGATGATGAACGTCTTGAACGGCGGCGCTCATGCCGACAACGCTGTCGACTTCCAGGAGTTCATGGTCGTCCCCGCCGGCGCCCCGAGCTTCTCGGAGGCGCTGCGGGTCGGCGCCGAGGTCTTCCACGCGCTCAAGCGCACGCTCAAGCAGCGCGGGCTCGCGACATCGGTCGGCGACGAGGGGGGCTTCGCCCCCGACCTCGACTCGAACGAGGCGGCGCTCGAGGCGCTCGTCGCCGGCGTCGAGGCCGCGGGGTACCGGGCCGGCGAGGACGTCTTCATCGCCCTCGACCCGGCGACGAGCGAGATCTTCAGCGACTCCTCCTACGTCCTCGAGCACGAGGGCCGGACCCTCGACCCGGAGCAGATGGCGGGCTACTGGGCCGACATCAGCGGCGGCTATCCGGTCATCTCGATCGAGGACGGGATGGACGAGGAGGACTGGGCGGGATGGGAGCTGCTGACGCAGGCGATCGGCGACCGCTGCCAGCTCGTCGGCGACGACCTCTTCGTCACCAACCCCGAGCGCCTGCGCCGCGGGATCGACTCTCAGGTAGCGAACTCGATCCTGATCAAGGTCAACCAGATCGGCACCCTGAGCGAGACGCTCGAGGCGATCCGCGTCGCGCGCGAGGCGGATTACACGACCGTGATCTCGCACCGCTCGGGGGAGACCGAGGACACGACGATCGCCGACCTCGCCGTCGGCACCGCGGCGGGCCAGATCAAGACCGGCGCCCCGTCGCGCTCGGACCGGGTCGCGAAGTACAACCAGCTCCTGCGGATCGAGGAGGAGCTCGGCGCCGCCGCCACGTACCCCGGCCTGGACGCGTTCGCGGGTCGATCCGGAAGGTAAGACAGCCCGGGCGCCGAACCCATGAGCTGTGAGCGCGGAGCCACGACAAAGGAGAGGTGGTTCCAAGGCGAAGCGCGATCCACGGTCTGCGAGCTCAGGTGGCTACCGGCTGCGACCCGCGCCGCGGCGCTCGGGCCGTGCGAAGAGCCGGATCCACTGGGACCGGCTCGGCCGGATCGTGCTCGTGATCGTGATCTTCGCGATCCTCGTCTCGTACATCAATCCGGTGATCAACTTCGTCGACTCGTGGACGACCGCCCGCTCCGAGCGCACGGCGCTCGCCGAGCAGAAGGCCGAGAACCAGCGCCTGCGCAAGCGACTCGACGCCCTCGACGGTGCCGCGGCCGCCGAACGCTCGGCGCGCCGGATCGGCATGGTCCTCGAGGGCGAGCAGTCGTACGTGGCCAAGGGCCTGGGCGGCGGCTAGCGACGACGCCGATCCCGGCCCGGAGGGTCGGTTGAACGACTTCACGATCGCCTCGCCGGACGAGCGGACGCTCACCGCCGGCGACTACCTCGTCGGCGTCCTGCTGCTCGCGGCGATCCTGGTCCCGATCGCCTGGGTGGCCTGGCGGCTCCGTGGGGCCCTGCTCCCGGGCTGGACGGGCGCGCCGGCCCGGGTCGTCGAGATCGTCCTCGGGCTCTCGGTGCTGCTGCTGATCGCGCAGGTGGTCGGGACGATCGGAATCTTCGGCGCCGCGTCGATGATCGTCGGCGCGGTTGCGGTATCGGTGGCTGTCGCAATGGGCTCCCGCAGGTTCGACGGTCTCGGGCTCTACGGACGGGGAGGGGGTCTCCGAGAAGCCGAACTGTCGGGTCGGAAGTCGCAGGAGACCCCCTCCCCGGCCGCCAGCGCCATCGGCTCGACGCCATCCCCGTCAGTGGCGCCCGTTGCGGTGGCTGTCGCGGCAGTTGCCTGTGCGGCGCTCGCTGCGGCGTGGGCGGTGCCTACCTTGATCAGCGTCGCGGGAGGCATGGGGCGCGCCGACACGCTCTGGTACCACATGCCGCTTTCGATGCGGTTCGTGCAGACCGGGTCGCTGGCCGAGATCTTCCATTTCGATCCGATCTTCCTCGCGGCGTATTACCCGGCCAACTCGTCGGTCTTCCACGCGATTCCGATCCTCGCCTTCGACCGGGACTTCCTCTCGCCGCTCCTGAACATGGGGTTCCTCGGGCTCGGGCTGCTGTCGACCTGGGCGATCGGGCGGCCTTATGGGCTCGGGCCGCATGCGCTCGTTGGCGGATCGATTGCGCTCGGGGCGCAGATGCTGGTCGAGTTCCAGGCCGGGCAGGCGCTGAATGACATCGTCGGGACGGTGTTGGTCCTGGCTTCCGTGGCGGTGTTGGTGAATGGGTATGCCGCGTTTGGCAAGGTCGGCGTGCCCGCGGTGTTGGCGGCTGCCGGGCTGGCGGCGGGGTTGGCTGCGGGGATGAAGCTGTCGTTCCTGGCGCCGGTGGTGGCGCTGCTGGTCGGGCTGGTCGTGCTCGCGGGGCGGGGCGAGCGCTGGCGGGCGTTGGGGTGGTTTGCGGTGCCCGCACTGCTGACGGGTGGGTACTGGTATCTCCGGAACCTGGTCGCGGTCGGGAACCCGGTGCCGGCGATCTCCTCGATCGGGCCGATCGAGCTGCCGGGGCCCGAGCGCGCGTTCCAGCTCCGCCCCGGCTTCAGCGTCGCCCACTACTGGAACGAGCCCGGGGTCTGGGTCGACGACTTCTTCCCCGGCCTCGAGGAGTCGTTCGGGGCGCTTTGGCCGCTGACTCTGCTGGCGATCGTCGCCGCGGGTGTCTACGCGCTCTGGCAGCGCTCGGAGCCGCTCTTGCGGGTGCTCGGGGCGGTGGTCCTCGTCACCGCCGCCGCCTACCTCGTGACTCCTCTGACAGCTGCCGGGGAGGAGGGCGACCCGATCTCTTTCGTCTGGAACGTCCGCTACATGGCGCCGGCGGCGGCGGTCGGGCTCGCGATCCTGCCCTGCCTGCCGCCGTTGCGAGCGACTCCATGGCGGCGTGCCGCGACGCTCGTCGTCCTCGCCGGGCTGCTCGCAATCACCGTCGGCTCGCTCGTCCAGTGGCAGCAGGGCCACACCAAGGGGGCGATCGCGGCCGGGGTGGCGACCCTGGTCGCGTTCGCGCTCGGCGCTTGGCTGCTCTCGACGGGGAGGTTGGCCGAGGCCTCGCGGAGCTGGATCGCCGGCCTCGGCATCGCGGCGGTCCTCGGCGCCGTCGGCGCCGGGTGGGCGCTCCAGGACCACTACCTCGAGCGCCGCTACCAGAACCTCAGCCCGCGTCTGAAGCTCGCCGAGGCGATCCGATTCGGCGGCGACCTGCGCGACGCGCGGGTCGCGATCTCGGGGGTGCGGGGGGTGTTCAACCAGTATCCGTTCTACGGCGCCGACCTCTCGAACCGCGTCCAGTGGCTCGGGATCGAAGCCGACGACGGCGGCTTCGCCCGGATCCCGACCTGCGAGCGCTGGCGCGAGGAGCTCGCCGCCGGCGGCTACACGCACGTGGTGACGATGTACGACCCCTACGGGCCCGGCCCGCTCCCCGATACCAAGGAGGCGCTGTGGACCCGCCAGGACCCGGCGGCGCGCCAAGTCCTGCGTGAGGGACCGGTGAGCGTCTTCGCGATCACCGGCGAGCCCGACCCGGACGCCTGCGGCGACCTCCCCGACCTCACCGAGCCCGAGCTCAACGGCGACTCCGTCAACCTCGTCCCCGACGCCAACGACCCGCGCTTCACCGGTTGATCCACACCTACCTCACCGCCCTCCTGATCCTCGTCGCCTCCCTCCTCTCAGGCCGAGCGATCCTGCACGCGCTCGGCGCCCGAACCGCAACGTGGCTGAGTGGGGTAACGGGCTTCTCCACCCTCGTCATCCTCGCCCCCTTCCTCCTCCGCCTCCCCGGAAGAGCAACGACGGCAGCAATCATCTTCGCCTTCGTCCTCCTCGTGGCTGCGGCGATCGTGGTCACGCGAAGCCCGACCCCGTGGCGGTCGGGGCGTGGGGAAAGGGAGTCTGCGAGAAGCCGACCTGTCG
>DATHVI010000117.1:0-11097 GCA_035461385.1 Solirubrobacterales bacterium | reverse complement strand
TCGTGAAGACGGCGCTGATCGCGGGCGGTGAGCTGTGGGAGCGGGTCCGCGGACTCGGCGAGCTCCGGCCCGCGGAGCTCGACGAGGTGATCTTCGCCTGCGTGCGGACGAAGCTCGAGGTTGTCGCCGCGGACGAGCGCGACGCCGGGCGCCGGGCGGAGCTCAACCTCGGCCACACCATTGGCCACGCGATCGAGCAGGCGACCGGCTACGGGCGCTACCGCCACGGCGAGGCGGTCGGGCTCGGGCTGCTCGCGGCGCTCCGCCTCTCGGGGGCGGACCGCCTCCGCGACGAGGTCGCCGCGCTGCTCGCGCGCCGCGAGCTCCCGGTCGAGCTCGACCGCGCGATCGCCGTCGACGACGTCCTCGCCGCGGTCGAGCGCGACAAGAAGCGCGACGCCGGCGGGGTCGCGTTCGTGCTCTGCGAGCGGCCCGGCGAGGTCAGGACCGGCGAGCGGGTCGACCCGGATAGCCTCCGAAGCGCGGTGGAGGAGCTTTGGGAATGAGGACCTGGGGATGAGCCCGGGGACCCACAACCGGGTCGAGGTGCTGCACGGCGTCAACCTCGACATGCTCGGCTCGCGGCCCTCCGAGCACTACGGCAAGCTGACGCTCGAGGAGCTTGAGGTGCAGATCAAGCGCTACGCGCGCGAGCTCGACCTCGAGGTGCGGTTCTTCGACACCAACCACGAGGGCGAGTACGTCGAGCACCTCCACCGCCTGCACGGGATGGTCGACGCGGTCCTGCTCAACCCCGGCGCATGGACCCACTACAGCTGGGCGATCCGCGACGCGCTCGAGATCGCCGCCCTGCCGGCGGTCGAGGTCCACCTCTCCGACGTCGACTCGCGCGAGGAGTGGCGGCGCCGCTCGGTGCTCGAGGGGATCGTGATCGGAACGGTCTCGGGCCAGGGCCCCGAGGGGTACCGCGAGGGCCTGCGGATGCTCAAGGACGAGCTCGAGGGTGACTGAGGCCTCGCGCCCCGATCGGCTCGCGGCGCTCGTCGCCGAGCGCGACCTCGACTCGCTGATCGTCGGCGACCTCGTCCGTCCCGGCGACTCGGGGCCCGACGCGATCGCGAACCTGCGCTGGCTCACGGGCTTCACCGGCACCAGCGGGCTCGCCGCGGTCGGTCCCGAGCTGCGCCTGTTCGTGACCGACTTCCGCTACGTCGAGCGCGCCGAGCACGAGGTCGAAGCGAGCTTCGAGCACCGCCGCGCGAAGGAGCGGCTCGTTCCCGCGCTCGCCGAGGCGCTCTCGGGCCGCGTCGGCTACGACGACGCCAGAACCAGCGTCCGCAGCCTCCAGCGGCTCTCCGAGAGCATCGGGGAGGGGGTCGAGCTGATCGCTGTCGAGGGCCTCGTCGAGCGGCTTCGCCGCCGCAAGGACGCCGCCGAGCTCGCCGCGATCGAGGCGGCGGCGCGGCTCACCGACAAGGTCTACGCGTGGATCGCCGACCGCGGCCTCGCCGGGAGGACCGAGCGCGAGGTGGCGCGGGCGGCGGAGGCGCGGATCCGCGAGCTCGGGGCCGAGCCGTCGTTCCCGGTGATCGTCGCCGGCGGGCCGAACGGCGCCCTGCCGCACGCCGACCCCTCCGAGCGGGAGATCGGCGACCGCGAGCTGGTCGTAGTCGACATGGGGGCGGTCGTCGACGGCTACTGCTCGGACTGCACCCGCACCTTCGCCACCGGCGAGCTCGACGGCGAGGCGGTCGAGGTCTACGAGCTGGTGCGCTCGGCTCAGGCGCGGGCGTTCGGTGCGATCCGCGCCGGCGTCGGCGGCCCGGAGGCCGATTCGGCGGCGCGCGAGCCGATCGCCGCGGCGGGCCACGGCGAGCACTTCGGCCACGGGCTCGGCCACGGCGTCGGGCTCGAGGTCCACGAGGCGCCGCGGCTGAGCCAGCGCTCCGAGGATACGCTCGAGGCCGGCGACGTGGTCACCGTCGAGCCGGGCGTCTACGTCCCGGGGCGGTTCGGCGTCAGGATCGAGGACCTGGTCGCGGTGACCGACGACGGCCACCGCAACCTGAGCTCGGTCCCGAAGGAGCTGCGGATCGTCGGCTGAGCCGCCGGCCGCCGAGTGCGGCCCCTACCCGTCGAGCAGGCTCATCCCGTGCTCGTGGTAGCGATCGCCCGCGGCCGCCGGGAGCTCGGCGTCGATCAGCTCGAGCTCCTCGACGGTGAGCTCGACGTCGAGAGCGTCGACGTTCTGCTCGAGGTAGACGCGGCGCTTCGTCCCCGGGATCGGAACGACGTCCTCGCCGCGCGAGAGCACCCACGCGAGCGCGAGCTGGGCCGCGGTCACCCCCTTCGCCGCGGCGATCTCCTCGACCTTCGCCGCCAGGGCCGCGTTGGCGGCTGCGTTCTCGCCGCTGAACCGCGGCTGGGTGCGGCGCCAGTCCCCGTCGTCGAGGTCGTCGGGGGAGCGGAAGCGGCCGGCGAGGAAGCCGCGCCCGAGCGGCGCGTAGGCGACGAGGCCGATCCCGAGCTCGCGCAGGGTGGGGAGGACCGCCTCCTCGACGTCGGGGGTCCAAAGCGAGTACTCGGTCTCGACCGCGGCGAGCGGATGGACCGCGTGGGCGCGCCGGATCGTCTCCGCCGCAGCCTCGCTGAGGCCGATGTGGCGGACCTTGCCCTCGCCGACCAGCTCCGCCAGCGCGCCGACCGTCTCCTCGATCGGCACCTTCGGGTCGATCCGGTGCTGGAAGTAGAGGTCGATCCGGTCAGTCCCGAGGCGCTCGAGCGAGGCGTCGACCGAGCGGCGGACGTTCGCCGGCGAGCCGTCGAGGATCCGCTTCGCGGGGTCGTCGGGGTCGACGCGGATGCCGAACTTGCTCGCGATCACGGCCTCGTCGCGGCGCCCCGCGAGCGCTCGACCGAGCAGCTTCTCGTTCGTGTACGGCCCGTACATCTCCGCAGTGTCGAAGAGGTTGACCCCGAGGTCGAGCGCACGGCGGATCGTCGCGATCGCCTCGTCCTCGTCGGCGGCGCCGTAGAAGAACGACATCCCCATGCAGCCGAGGCCGATCTCCGACACCTCGAGGCCGTCGCTGCCGAGTCGCCGGTATTCCATTCGCATCCCTTCAGTCGGTTTCGGTCCGGCACCGAAGGTACGGCCTCGAGCTCACTTGCCGTCGCACGGGCGCTCCCGGTCGGAGAAGTTCGTCGGACCGTCATAGACTGCCGGCGACCGGGCAGAAGGAGGCACGAGATGGCGATCAAGGTCGAGAGCGAGAGCTTTTCCCACGGCGACCGCGTCCCGCACGAGCACGCGCTGGGCGTTCCCGACGGCTCCGGCAAGGCGAAGGCCGGGGGCGGCAACCGCAGCCCCCACCTGAGGTGGTCCGGCCATCCCCCCGAGACGCGCTCGTTCGCCCTCGTCTGCGTCGACCCGCACGTGCCGGGCGATCCAACCGACGTCAACCAGGAGGGCCGAACGGTGCCCGACGAACTGCCGCGGGTCGACTTCGCGCACTGGGTCGTCGCCGACATCCCGCCCGACGTGACCGAGCTCCCCGAGGGCGCGGGCTCGGACGGGATCGTCGCCGGGGGCAAGCCGACCGGCGGGACCGGGTTCGGCGGCGTGACCGGCTCGAACAACTTCACCGACCTGTTCGAGGGCGACCCGGAGATGGGGGGGACGTACGGCAACTACGACGGGCCGTTCCCGCCCTGGAACGACGAGCGCGTCCACCACTACCACTTCCGCATCTACGCGCTCGACACCCCGAGCGTCGGCCTCTCGGGCGACTTCACGCTCGAGCACCTGACCGCCGCGATCGAGGGCCACGTCCTCGACCAGGGCGAGCTCGTCGCGCACTACACGGTCAACGCCGACCTGCTCTGAGCGGCTATGCGGGCTCGCCGGCCGCCGCGTGCTCCGAGACCGGCTCTCCGGTGACGATCCGGCCCCAGTCGGCGTCGTCGATCCGCAGCGGCTCAGTCGTCGCGAGGAAGTCGGCGAGCACGGCGGCGAGGCCCTCGGGGTCCTCGAGATGAGGGAAGTGGGCGGCGCGCGGCAGCGTCTCGAAGCGGCTGTGCGGGATCGCCTCGTGCGCTGAGCGGCCGTGGGCGAGCGGGATCGTGCGGTCGCGCTCGCCCCAGACGATCAGCGTCGGCATCGAGCCGAGCAGGTAGAGGCGGTCACGGGCGCTGACCCGCTGGCCGCGGACGTCGATCACCGAGCGCAGCGTCTGCAGGAACGCCTCGCGGGCCCCGGGCATCCCGAGCGGGCGGAGCGCCCGGGCGATCGCCTTCACCGACGCCGCCTTCCCCCACCCGCGGGCCTCGAGCCGCTCGCCGGCCCCCCAGAGCGCGTCGAGGAGGCGGGGATGGGCGGCGAGCCAGACCAGCGTCGACGCGCCCGGAAGCGCGGCGCCGCGAAGCAGCGGGCTCACCTCGCGGCCGAGGCCTCCGCTCGAGATCAGCGCCAGGCGCCGGGTGCGCTGGGGGAACTGGTAGAAGAACTGCATCGCCACCCCGCCGCCGAGGGAGTGGCCGACGACGGTCGCTCCGTCGACGCCGATCCCCGCCAGCAGGTCGCGGATGCTCGCGGCGTGGGCGCCGAGCGAGTAGTCGCCGCGAACCGCCGCCGAGTCGCCGTGGCCGAGTAGGTCTGGGGCGATCACCGTGTGCGACCCGGCGAGCCGGACGGCGACCGACTCCCAGTGACGCGAGGAGTTGACCATTCCGTGGATCAGCACCACCGCAGGCCCGCTGCCGGCGACCCGGTAGATCATCCGGTGGCCGTGGAGCTCGACCTGGCGCGCCTCGAACAGCGCCCCGGGCACGTCGGTGCCCGAGCCGATGCCGTCGCGTCCGCGCATCGGCGTCACCGTAGCGCAGCACCCGACTCGATTCCGTCACGTAGGCGCGTCGTCCCGGCACGCCCACGGCGCCACGCTGGGCCGATGCGCGCCGCCAGCCCCACCCCCGAGCGGCCCCGTCGAGTTAGTGACCGTCAGCGCAACAAGGTCGACGAGGACGCCCCCGACGTTTGCGTCGCGCGACGCGCGGCCGAGCAATGGGGTGTGCTCACGACCGAGGAGCTCGTCGCCTGCGGTCTCTCGCGGCGGGCGATTGTCACCCGGAGCCGGAACGGGCGCCTGCACCGGGTCCATCGCGGTGTCTATGCGGTCGGGCACCCAAGCCTGCCACTCGAAGGCGTCTTCGTCGCCGCGGTCAAGGCGTGTGGCCCCGCGGCGGCGCTAGCCACCGCGCCTCGGCGGCCCTCCGGGGGATGATCGACTGGGAGAACGGGCGGTACCCCGAGGTCTCCGTTCCAGGCGACTCAACCCGCGTCCACCCGGGAATCAAGGTCCATCGCACGCGGCGGCTGGATCGGCGTGACGTGGTCCGGTGGCGGGGGATCCCGATCACCACGCCGGCGCGAACGCTCCTCGACCTCGCGGCGGAGCTTCCGAGCCACACCCTTCGTCGCGCGATCCGCCGGGCCCAGGGGCTCGGAGCGGTGAGCGTCCCACAGTTGCTCGAAGTCCTCGAACGCCTCGGGCCGCGCCCCGGCAGCGCGAGGCTCCGGAGCGTGATCGCCACCGGCCCGGCGCCGACGCGGAGCGTGCTCGAGGACGTCGTCCTCGACCTCATCCTCTCGGGCGGGCTCGCGCATCCCGACGTGAACATGCCGCTAGCGATCGCCGGCCGCCGGATCATCCCCGACTTCCGCTGGCCGGAGCGGCGACTGATCGTCGAGGCGGATGGCGTTACGTGGCACGACGGCGAGATCGCGCGCGAGGACGACGCCGAGCGCCAGGCGCTGCTCGAGGCCGCCGGCGAACGGGTCCTCCGGGTGACCTGGAAGCAGGCCGTAGGCAGTCCCCGCCGGACCTTGACGCGCTTTCGCGAGGCGGGCGCCCCGGACGCAGATGCACCGGCGTCGACTCAGTTGCGCTCACGGTCATCAACTCGACGAGCGCGCGAAGGGGCGCGCTAGGCTCAGCGCCGTGATCTCAACCAACCAGTTCAAGAACGGGACCCACGTCGAGGTCGACGGCGTGATCTACCGGATCATGGAGTTCCAGCACGTCAAGCCCGGCAAGGGCGGGGCGTTCGTGCGCACGAAGCTGCGCCGGGTCGCCGACGGGTCGGTCCAGGACAAGACGTTCCGCGCCGGCGAGAAGTTCCGGCCGGTCCGCACAGAGACCCGCAAGATGCAGTTCCTCTACGACTCGGGCGACATGGCGACGTTCATGGACGCCCACAGCTACGAGCAGCTCGAGTTGCCGAACGAGACCCTAGGCGAGGGGATGAAGTGGGTGCGGCCCAACGACACCGTCGACATCCTCTTCGTCGATGAGCGCCCGAGCGGCGTCCAGGTGCCGAGCGCGGTCGACCTCGAGGTGGTCGAGACCGAGCCCGGGCTGAAGGGCGACACCGCGTCGGGCGGGGGCACGAAGCCGGCGACGCTCGAGACCGGGGTCGTCGTCCAGGTGCCGCTGTTCATCAACGAGGGCGAGGCTGTCCGCGTCGACACGCGCAGCGGGGAGTACGTCTCGCGCGCCTAGCGCGGGGCGGCGATGGCCGAACCGTCATGCGCCGCTCCGACCAGCGCCGCGACGCCGCGTTCGCGCTCTACCAGCGCGACGTGACCGGCCGCGACCTCGACGAGCTACTGGCCGGGGCGAAGCCGTTCACCCGCGAGCTCGCCGAGGGTGTGGACAGGCACCTCGACGAGCTCGACCGGGAGATCGCCGGCCTCGCACGCGGCTGGGAGCTCGACCGGATCGCCCCGCTCGAGCGGAGCATCATGCGGGTGGCGCTCTACGAGATCCACCACCGCCGGGACGAGGTCCCGCTCGAGGTCGCGATCGACGAGGCGGTGGGCCTCGCGAAGGAGTACTGCGGCGCCGACGCGCCGGCGTTCGTGAACGGGATCCTCGGCTCCGCCGCCCGCGAGCTCGAAGCAAGGCGGTGACCCGGTGACCGGCGCCTCCGACTCCGTCCGCAGCCTCGCCGAGCGGCTGCGCGGCCTCGCCGAGCGGCTGCGCGATCCCGAGCTCTCCGACGAGCAGGCCGCCGAGCTCGCCCGGGAGGCGGCCGACCTCGTCAGCGAGGCGGGCAACGAGATCGACCGGGCGCTGAGCGAGGGCGAAGCAGGAGGATAGGGATGCCCTATCCCGACGACCTGCGCGAGCTGATCGAGGGCTACCTGGCGGAGCTCGGGTTCTCGACCACCGCCGCGACCGCCGGGCTCGATGAGGCGATGCGCTACTCGCTGCTCGCCGGCGGCAAGCGGATCCGGCCGGTGCTGACGCTGGCGACGGCGCGCTCGCTCGGCGCCGAGCCGGAGGCCGTGCTCCCGGCGGCGGCGGCGATCGAGCTGATCCACACCTACTCGCTGATCCACGACGACCTCCCGGCGATGGACGACGACGAGCTCCGCCGCGGGCGGCCGACGTCGCACGTCGTCTACGGCGAGGACGTCGCGATCCTCGCCGGCGACGGTCTCTACGCGGAGGCGATCCGGCACTTCTGCGAGCGGCAGGAGGGCGAGCCGGCCCGGGTGCTCGCGGCACTCGGCGAGCTCGTCGCCGCGACTGGGGTCGAGGGGATGGTCGGCGGGCAGTACGTCGACGTCGCCTCGGCCGCCGATCTCGACGCGGCCGGGCTGCGCGAGCTCCACGGGCTGAAGACCGGGCGGCTGATCGCGGCGAGTGTCGCGGTGCCGCTGAACCTGGCCGGGCTCGGCGAAGCTGACACAATTCCGTATCGGCGCTTTGCGGACGAGCTCGGCGTCCTGTTCCAGATCGTCGACGACGTCCTCGACGTGACTGGCTCGGAAGAGGAGCTGGGCAAGCCGCGGGGCTCCGACGAGCGTCATGGCAAGGTCACCTATGTCAGCCTCTTCGGCCTCGACCGGGCCCGCGAGCTCGCGGCGGAGTCGCACGCGAACGCCCGCGCGGCGCTGGCCGAGGTCGACGGCGAGGCGCGCGACCTCGAGCTGATCACCGACTTCATCCACGACCGACACACGTGAGCGACGCAGACGACAAGCGCGAGGACGGCGCCGCGCCGCTGCTCGAGGAGATCTCGGGGCCGGCCGACCTCAAGGGCCGCTCCGACGCCGAGCTCGAGCAGATCGCCCAGGAAGTCCGGGAGCTGATCATCGACACGATCGGAGAGATCGGCGGCCACTTCGGCGCCAACCTCGGCACCTGCGAGCTCGCGGTCGTGCTCCACGCGCTGCTCTCCTCGCCCCGCGACAAGATCCTCTGGGACGTCGGCCACCAGGCCTACCCGCACAAGGTCCTGACCGGACGCCGTGAACGCCTGAACACGATCCGCCAGTACGGCGGGCTGGCGCCGTTCTGCTCGGTGTTCGAGTCCGAGCACGACATCATGGGCGCCGGCCACGCGTCGACGTCGATCGGCTACGCAGTCGGGCTCAAGGAGGCGATGCGAAAAGGGATCGGCGAGGACGGGAAGGTCGTCACGGTGATCGGCGACGGCGCGCTGACCGGTGGCGTCGCCTACGAGGCGCTCCACAACGCCGGCGGGCTCGAGACGCCGATCGTGATCATCCTCAACGACAACGGGATGTCGATCTCGCCCAACGTCGGCGCGCTCGCCCGCTACTTCCAGCGCTTCCGGCTCGAGCCGCGGCTGTACCGGGCCCGTGAGGACGTCGAGGGCCGGCTGACGAAGCTCCCGCTCGGCCTCGGGCGCCGGTTCGAGCAGCTCGGCCCCGAGATCAAGGCGGCGATCAAGGCCTACGCGGCGCCCGGCTTGCTGTTCGAGGAGCTCGACCTCGCCTACGTCGGAGTCGTCGACGGCCACGACGTCTCCGCTCTGAGGACTGCGATCGACGGCGCGCTGAAGGCCGACCGGCCGGTCGTCGTCCACATCCAGACCGTCAAGGGCAAGGGCTTCGCCCCCGCCGAGGAGGGCGGGCTCGAGGGGATGGAGAAGTGGCATGCGGCGAAGCCGGGGTCGATCGTCGACGGAAAGCCCGCGGAGAAGAAGCCGAAGCCGGTCAAGGAGACCGATGCCCCCGCTGCGATCGCGCCCGAGAAGCTCGAGGCGCCGCCGCCGCCGAAGAGCCCGCCCCAGTACACGGCGGTCTTCGCCGACGCGCTCGTCGCCGAGGCCAAGCGCGACCGGCGGGTGATCGGGATCACCGCGGCGATGGCGGGGGGGACCGGCCTCAACAAGCTCGCCGAGGCGTGCCCGGAGCAGTACTACGACGTCGGGATCGCCGAGCAGGACGCGGTCCTGTTCGCCTCGGGGCTCGCGCTCCAGGGCGCGAAGCCGGTCTGCGCGATCTACTCGACCTTCCTCCAGCGCGGCTACGACCAGATCGTCCACGACGTCTGCCTCCAGAGCCTCAACGTCGTCTTCGCGATGGACCGCGCCGGCCTCGTCGGCGACGACGGGCCGACCCACCACGGGGCGTTCGACGTCTCCTACTTCCGTTGCCTGCCGAACATCGTCCTGATGGCGCCGCGCGACGAGGCGATGCTGGCGCGGATGCTGCGCACCGCGCTCACCCACGACGACGGGCCGATCGCACTCCGCTACCCGCGCGGGGCGGCGGTCGGCGTCCCGGTGCCCGAGCGCCCCGAGCCGCTCGCGATCGGCACCGGGGAGCTGCTCGCCGAGGGTGAGCGGATCGCGCTCCTCGGCTACGGCTACGGGGTCCAGGTGGCGCTCGACGCGGCGAAGATCCTCGGCGAGCAGGACCTCGCCGTCACCGTCGCCGACGGCAGGTTCGCGAAGCCGCTCGACACCGAGCTGATCCGCCGCCTGGCCCGCGACCACGAGCTCGTGGTGACGATCGAGGAGAACGTGCTCCCGGGTGGCTTCGGCTCGGCGGTGCTCGAGCACCTCGAGGACGCGCTCCCCGAGCCCGGCGCGCGCGCCCGCGTAGTTCGGATCGGGCTCCCGGACCGCTACGTCACCCACGGCAAGCCGGCGCTCCTGCGCGAGGAGGTCGGCCTCACGGGCGAGGCGGTCGCCGAGCGTGCGGCCGCGGCTCTCGGGTCGACCGAGTCGCTGTCTCGCTGACCCGCTCCGATCGCGGCGCGAGCGTTTGCGCGGCAGTGGATGAACGCGTCGGCGCGGGAGGCGAAGACGAGGCCTTGAACCTCGCGGTGTTCTGCTGAGGCACCCGGAGAGCCGGGAGCGCGAAGGGTGCGGAGGCGCCCCCGCGCTCCCGCTCGCCGGGGGGTATTCCGCTCAGTCCTCGAAGACCTCCTCGCAGGTCCTCGCCTCGAAGGAGACGATTCTCCCCAGCGGGCGGTGCTCCCGAGCGATCGAGCTCACGAGTCCGCCGAACCCCGGCCCCCCCTCGGCGGCCACCGCCGCCCCGAAGCAGTCGTGGCGCCCTTGGTCATGCGCGGCCGATGCGGTCGCGGGAGCGGCGAGGGCCGCCGCCAGCGCGGCGATCGTGATCAGTCTCTTCATCTCGGACCTCCAATCGGTCTTGCGACCGGTCTCTGGACTGGTTCGAGAGCGACCGTGCCGGTTGAAGCGGGGTTGAAGTCAAGGCCGGCCAGTGTGACCCGCCTCACATATGGTCAATCGCTGTAGAAGCGTGAACCGCCGGGTTATGGGTCGGGTCGCGCTCCCAGCCGTACTCATGGACCTCAGCAACGATCAAGGCATAGGAGTAACGCAGCCGATGAATCGCCCCGCGTCGGACGGTTACCCGCTCTAGGACGCGCAGGTAGGCGTCCTGCTCCGGAAAGACCAGGTCGCCGAATACCCGGCCACGCTTCCCGTCGGGCGAGTCGGGAGCGGCCTTGAACATGTCGTGCAATTCGCGGTCGGGAGTGACCGAAAAGCGCCGGAACTCGGCCTCCTTCTGAAGCATGTACTCCCAGATATCCACGCGCCCAGTCTCCCGAAAGGGCGCGATCCATCGCAAGAGGCCCAACCGCTTCTACAGAGAATGACCAAGTGTGACCCGCCTCACAGAAGCTTCGCACATACGTTCGTATGCTGGGGAGCACGATGGTCAGAGGGGTTCCGCTGACGCTGCACACCGCGCTCGAGGTCGCCGCCGCGCCGGCGATCATGGCGGCGCCGTTCCTGCTCGGCTTCGAGCCGGCGGCGGGCGTGCTCACGTTTGCGCTCGGGGCG
>DATHVI010000116.1:0-3694 GCA_035461385.1 Solirubrobacterales bacterium | reverse complement strand
CGGCGGCCGCCGCGCGCCCGGCCGCGCGGCGCCGACCCCGACCGCGGTCGCGCTCACCCCCTCACGCCGCCTGGAAGACGTCGACGTAGGGCTGCCAGGGCGCCCACTCGGGCTCGTCGCGGCCCTCCTCGTGGCGGCGGACGTAGTAGTGCATCGCGATATCGCCCTGCTGCTCGCGGTTGAACTGGTTGAGGTCGCCGTCGGCGGCGTTGAGCGCCTCCTCGCCACCGTTGCCGTTGGTGGCGTTGGTGTAGCCGTAGTTGTAGGCGTCGGGGTCGGTGACCTGGGCGTGGATCGCCTCGGCCATGTAGAACGGGCCTGTGACCTCGGCCTGCCAGACGTGGGTCAGCTCGTGGACCAGGGTCGGCGTGTCGATCCCCTGCGAGACGTCGAAGTTGATCAGCGTCGTCGTCACGAAGGCGCGCGAGTCGGGGTCGCCGTCGAAGTAGTTCTGGATCGCGAAGATGACCTTGTTGTCGAGGCTCTCGGCTGAGATCGAGACGTTGTCGAGGTCGATCGAGTTGCCGAAGACGAGCCGCCCCGCAGCCTTCTCCTCCTCGGTCAGCGGCCTGTAGGTGGCGAGCCAGTTGAGCAGGATGCTGACGACGGTGGCGAGCGCCCCGCCGCCGACCTCGGCAGCGCCCGCGAGCATCTCTTCGAGCGGCTCCTGGAGGCGGTCGAGGGTGGCGAGGATCTCGGCCAGCGCGTCCTCGCCCGCGGCCTCGGCGGCGGCGACGATCTGGGCCACCGTCTGCCCCGCGGCGCGGTAGGCGGCGACGAGGTTGTCGCGGATCGATCGCGGCCGGCGCACGGTCGCGACGATCAGCTCGGTCAGCGTGACGCCGAAGGCGAGCATCGCCGCCACCGCCTCGGCGACGAGCTGGACACCGCGGCGGGCAAGGCGGCCGACGAGCACCGTCACCTCGTAGCCGGCGTCGAGCAGTCCGGTGACGAAGCGCCGCACGCCGGGGATGAAGTCGCGCTCGAGGTAGAGGAGGACGTAGACGACCGAGTTGCGGAACCTCTGGGTCGCGCGCCCGATCTCCTCCCAGATCACCTCGGCGATCTGCTGTGCCTGCTCGGAGGCCCAGCGGTAAAGATCGATCAGCCGCTCGCGGACGCTCTCCCAGGCGTTCACCATCGCCTTGATCGCCTGCGTTCCCTTGTCGACGACCCAGTCGAGCGCCTCGGTGAGCTTGGCGCCGGCGTAGCGGGCGGCGGTCAGCACGCTGTGGAAGACGTCCTCGGCGAAGCTCTCGAGCCGGGTCAGCGCCCAGTCGAGGATCTCGCCGAAGGGCCCGGTGGCCTTGATCACCGCGTTGACCATCTTGCGAAGGACGAAGTAGCTCGCCCCGGCGACCTCGGCCAGCAGGCCGGCGACCGCGGCCCCGGCGCGAAGCGCCGCGTCGACGAGCTTCACCGCCGCCTTGTAGGTGCGCTTGAGCGTCTCGCCGACGAACTGGGCGAGGGTGACGCCGAGGTCGAACGCCGCCTCGAGGAAGGCGCCGAGGACGTCGACGGCGAGGCCGAAGAGCTCGCGGACGAGGGTCGCGAACGTGCGCCCGAGGGCGAAGAGGCCGTCGACGACGACGCGCATCACCGCGAGCCCGGCAGTGGCGACCGCGGCGACGATGTCGATCACCCGCTTGCCCGCCTCGAATATCCCGCGGACGACGTCGCGGGCGATCTGGGCCGCCTTGCCGACCGCCCACGAGGCGAGATCGGCGATCGTCTCGCCGATCTCGATCAGGGCGCGGGCGAGCTTGCGCACGAGGTCGGCGGCCTGAGCGGCGATCGTGCCAAGGAGCTGGGAGACGCTCTGGCCGATCTCGCGAAGCGCGGTGACGACGGCGGAGAAGAGGGTCCAGGGTCGGGTCGCGACGGCGACGATCAGCCCGGCGACGGTCTGGCCGATCTCGAGCAGCGCCCTGACCGTGGCCCGCATCACCGTGGCGACCGCTTGGAGCGCGTCGCCGAGGAGCTGGGCGACGGTGCGGCCGATCGCGATCGCCGCCTCGACGACCTTTCGCATCACGCTCGCCGCCTGGCCGGCGGCCCACTGGAGGGCGCTCACGAGCGCGACGCCGGCGTCGCGCAGGGCGCGGACGACCTCCCGCAGCGTCGCGGCGACCTCGCCGACGGCCCAGGCGAGGACCTCGGCGACGCTGCGCCCGGCCTCGACCATCGCGCGGACGAACTTGCGCAGGGCGTCGAACCCGCTCGCCGCCGCGGCGGCGAGGATCTCGGCGACCCCCTTGCCGGCCTCGATCAGCGCCCGGATCAGGTTGGCGACCTCGCCGATCGACCAGTTCACGACGTCGGCGACGATCTCGGCCAGCGCCTTGCCGGCGTTGATGACCGCGTCGACGATCGTCTCGATCGCCTCGCTGATCGCGTCGATCGCGTCCTCGGCGGTGTCGACGATCCACTCGCCGACCGCCTTCGCGGCGTCGCCGACGAAGCCCGAGGTGCCGTCGGCCTTGACGTTGTGCTCGCGGAGGACACCGCCGACCAGCGCGAGCCACTCGGCCACCTCGCGGCTCGTCCCGCCGGCTGCGAAGTAGTCGGCGATGAACGGCCGCGCCTCGCTCTGCGGCAGCCTGCCGATCCGGTCGACCGCGAACGGCCCGGCGCTCGTGAGGCGGAGCGCGCGGATGACCGGTCGACGCTCGGTCGAGCCCCGGCCGGCGGCCCAGCCGACCATGCTGTCGGCCTCGGCGAAGGCGGTGCCGGCGTCGGGCGCGGTGAGCAGCATCCCCCGCGCCAGCCGCAGCCCGCGCGTCTCCGATGCCGCGAGCGCCGCTCCGATCGCGCCGCCGGCCTCCTCGGGAGCGATCCCGAGCTGACGGTAGCTCTCGCCGGCCGAAAGGTTCGAGGAGAAATTGACCTCCTCGAGGATCTTGTCGAGCGCCATCCCGGCCTCCGTCGTCGGATTCGCGCCGACCCTATCGCGGGTTGGACTGTCTGGACAATGGGATGTACGGCCAATCGACTCGATCAGCGCACCCGCGGTGACCCGCTCGAGCACGCTTCCCCGCTCGCAAGACCCTCGAGGAGTTCGACTTCACTTCCACTCCTCGTCGAGCGAGGTCTCGCTACTGGCTATCTGGCACTCGAGCGCCAAACCGCGAACCTGGCTTCGCGCTCGTTTCGCGCCGCTACGAGCCCGGCTCGATCGTCGTGACTCAACCGCACGTACGACGAGTGGGCGAAGATCCTCGGCGATGCGATGGTCGCGCGGCGCTGATCCACCGCCTGGCCCACCACGCCGAGATCGTCACGCTCAAGGGCAAGAGCTATCGCCTTCGCGAGCGGGGCAAGGGCCTCGCGCCGGCGATCAGGCTTCGTCGCTGCGCGCCTCCGTCTGATCGGCAGCTACTGGCTGGTGCACTTTTCGGTTCCCGAAAGTGTGCACTTTTCGATTCCTGTTGACACCCCGGCGGGCGATTGCGTGCCAACTCGGCTCGAGGACGGCGGCCAAGGGGATCGCCTCTGAGCTGCCTGCGGCGCTCAGACCCCTCGGTCCAGGGCCGGCCAAGCGGGCCTGCACCCGTCGGGCGTGCTCACGGGGCCTTGTCCCGTCAGCTCCGTGTCGCCGCCGACGACCAACCATCCATGAAGATCAACACCACCCTCGACTTCGACGTGGTCGCCCTCGAAGGCGACGACCGGATCCACGTCCTGCTCGAGCTCA
>DATHVI010000115.1:0-4453 GCA_035461385.1 Solirubrobacterales bacterium | reverse complement strand
CGCCGACGTGGGCGGCGACACCCTCCGGCCCCCCCGGCTGGTGCCGCGATCGACCACCGCGCGACGCTGATCCTCGCGAGCTCGAACCGCTACCCGGCGGCCGCCGATCGCCGATCCGGGATCGAAGGGAACGTTGGCTACAACAGAGGTACCGAACGTACCCTTCACCCCGGCGGCCGAGGAAGGCGTCGCTTCCGACCCTCGCCCTGCTCGCACCGGCCGACTGGTCCCCGCCGCGCCCGCGGTCGCCGACAACGCGCCGCGACAACGCCCCGCGACAACGCGCGGCGACCGCGCCGCGACCAACGCGCCGCGACCGCGCGGCGCGACGCGGCGGCTTGACACGACGGGGGAGAACCTGGTAAACGTTTTCCACATGGCCATCGAGCAACAGGGAGGTGCCGACGCGCAGGGTTCCGCGGCGGCCGGGGGCCGCGCGGCGGCCGGGAACGAGGCGGCGAGCGCCGGTGGCGGTGGCGGCATGGTCACGCTCGGGGTGATCATGAACGGGGTCACGGGGAGGATGGGGACGAACCAGCACCTGCTGCGCTCGATCGTCGCGATCCGCCGCCAAGGCGGGGTCGAGGTCGGCGACGGGCGAGTGATCTGGCCGGAGCCGGTGCTGGTCGGGAGGCGCGAGCACCGGCTGCGGGAGCTCGCCGAGGAGACCGGGGTCGAGCGGTTCACCACCGACCTCGCCGGGGCGCTCGCCGATCCGGAGCTGCCGATCTACTTCGACGCCCAGGCGACCGCGGTCCGGGCGCGGGACGTCGAGGCGGCGATCGCGGCCGGCAAGCACGTCTACTGCGAGAAGCCGATCGCGCCGGACCTCGACACCGCGATGCGCCTCGTTCGGCTCGCGCGCGACGCAGGCGTGCGCAACGGGGTCGTCCAGGACAAGCTCTTCCTCCCGGGGCTGATCAAGCTTCGCGCGCTGGTGGAGAGCGGCTTCTTCGGGCGGATCCTCGCAGTCCGCGGCGAGTTCGGCTACTGGGTCTTCGAAGGACCCGAGCCTCCCGGCCAGCGGCCGTCGTGGAACTACCGCGCCGAGGACGGCGGCGGCATCGTCTCCGACATGTTTGCCCACTGGCGCTACGTGCTCGATGACGTGATCGCTCCGGTGAGGACGGTGACCGCGCTCGGGGCGACCCACGTGCCGCGGCGATTCGACGAGCGGGGACGCGAATACGAGTGCACCGCCGAGGACGCGGCATACGGGACGTTCGAGCTCGAGGGCGGGATCGTCGTTCAGCTCAACTCCTCGTGGGCGACGCGGGTCAACCGCGACGAGCTGCTCGAGCTCCAGGTCGACGGCACCGACGGGAGCGCGGTGGCCGGTCTGCGCGGATGCCGAATCCAGCCCCGGGCGGCGACGCCGAAGGCGGTCTGGAACCCCGACATCCCGAACCCGATCGACTTCCGCGCCGGCTGGCTCGAGGTACCCGGCACCGCCGACGACGACAACGCGTTCAAGGCGCAGTGGGAGCTCTTCCTCCGCCACGTCGCGCTTGGCGAGCCCTTCCGGTGGGACTTCGTCGCCGGGGCGAAGGGGATCCAGCTCGCGGAGCTCGGGATGCGCTCGTGGGCCGAGCGCCGGACTCTCGACGTCCCGGAGCTCGAGCTCTGATGGCCGAGCTCGAGCTCCCGGTGGCGGGCGGATCGCTGCAGCGGTTCCGCTTCTCCCCTCCCCCCGACCTCCCGGCGCCGAGCGGGAAGCCGGCGCGCTCGCGGGTCTGCTTCGCGGCCGCCCACGTCGTCGCCGACCCGCTCGCAGACTCCGACCCCGTCGACGATCCCGGGATCGACTGGGAGGCGACGCTCGCCTTCCGTCGTCACCTGTGGCGACACGGCCTCGGCGTCGCCGAGGCGATGGACACCGCCCAACGCGGAATGGGCCTCGGCTGGGAGGCGGCGCGCGAGCTGATCGCGCGCAGCGCCGCCGAGGCGCGTGCGAGCGGCGGGCGGATCGCCTGCGGCGCCGGCACCGACCAGCTCGAGCCCGGGATGGTCCACTCGCTGGAGACGATCCGCGAGGCCTACCTCGAGCAGTGCCGCTTCGTCGCCGATCACGGAGCAACGGTCGTCGTGATGGCGAGCCGCGCGCTCGCCGCGGCCGCCGCCGGCCCGGGCGACTACCGCGCGGTCTACGACGCGGTGCTCGCCGAGGCCGCCGAGCCGGTGATCCTCCACTGGCTCGGGGAGGCGTTCGACCCCGCCCTCGCCGGCTACTGGGGCGACGCCGACCCCGAGCGTGCCGGCGACCTCCTGCTCGAGCTGATCGCCGATCACGCCGCGCGGATCGACGGGGTCAAGGTCTCGGTACTCGACGACGCGCTCGAGCTCTCGCTCCGCCGCCGGCTCCCCGAGGGAGTCCGCGTCTACACCGGCGACGACTTCAACTACCCGCGGCTGATCCGCGGCGACGGCGACGGCCACAGCGACGCGCTGCTCGGCATCCTCGACGGGATCGCGCCGGTCGCGGCGGCGGCGCTCGACGCCCTCGACGCCGGCGAACTCGACCGCTACGACGAGCTCCTCACGCCGACCCTGCCGTTCTCGCGCCACGTCTTCGCCGCGCCGACCCGCCACTACAAGACCGGGCTCGTCTTCCTCGCCTACCTCAACGGCCACCAGAGCCACTTCCGCATGGTCGGCGGGCTCGAGGGCGCGCGCTCGATCCGGCACCTCGCCGAGCTGATCCGGCTCGCCGACGCCGCCGGCCTGCTGCGCGACCCGGAGCTCGCAGCCGCCCGCGCGCGCCACGCGCTTGCGCTCGCCGGCGTCGGAGAGATGTGACGAGCGACATTCATGTCGCGAGAGCAGCATCTGCCGTGGGGTGCTCCGGTGAGCGAGGCTTCCCGGCTCGAGAGCCTCGAGCGGCTGAGCTTCAACCAGATCACCGCCGACCACCTCAGCCTCACCGAGGTCGCCGAGCACTGCGTCGCGGCGGGAATCAGGTGGATCGGACCCTGGCGGCACAAGCTCGAACCGGGCTCGGCGGAGCTGCTGCGAGACGCCGGGCTGCGGGTCTCCTCGCTGTGCCGGGGCGGGTTCTTCCCCGCCGCGGACGCCGCCGGGCGGCGCGACCGCGACGCCGACAACCGCCGCGCGGTCGAGCAGGCGGCCGAGCTCGGGACCGACGTCCTCGTCCTCGTCTGCGGCGGGCCGGCCGAAGGCGGCGATCTCGCGGCGGCGCGGACGATGGTCGCCGAGGGCATCGAGCGGCTCGCACCCCACGCCGCCGATGCCGGGGTGAAGCTGGCGATCGAGCCGCTGCACCCGATGATGGTCGCCGAGCGGTCGGTGATCGTCACCCTCGAGCAGGCGCTTGAGCTCGCCGAGCGCTACGAGCCCGGCCTCGTCGGGGTCGTCGTCGACGTCTACCACGTCTGGTGGGACCCGAAGCTCGAGGCGCAGCTCGAGCGCGCCCGCGGCAGGATCCTCGGCTACCACGTCTCCGACTGGCTCGTCCCGACGCCCGACGTGCTCGCGGGGCGCGGAATGATGGGCGATGGAGTGATCGACCTGCGCCGGCTGCGCGCGCTCGTCGAGGCGGCGGGCTACGACGGGCCGATCGAGGTCGAGGTGATCAACCGGCGACTCGAGGAGATGCCGGGCGACGAGCTCGTCGCGCTCGTCGCCGAGCGGTACCTCGAGCGAGTCTGAGAGACCCGGCCGCTCCCTACCGCCGGACCTTGACCCGCGCCACAGCCCGCTGGGCCGCGACGTCGGGCCCGCGGGCGATCAGCGTCACCCTGGTCGTCTTCCCCCGCGCCTTCGGCTTCACTCGCAGCCTGACCGGGCGCTGGGTGGTTTGCCCGGAGTCGATGCTCGAGCGCGCCACGCATTTGCGCCCCTTCACCGCGAGCCTCTTCGTCGGCGCTTTGACGCAGAGGTTGATCGGGCCCGTGGGGGCGTCGCCGGTGTTGGTCGCCAGAAAGCGGAGCTTGGCCTGCTGCTTGCGCGGCTTCACCTTGACCAGGCGCGGCTTGGCGCGGATGCTGAGTCCGGGGGGCTCGTCGACCGGGGACTCGGTGACGGTCACCGTCACCGAGTCGGACGCCGAAAGCTCCCCGTCGGAGACGGTGACTTCGGCCTCGTGGATGCCGGGGTGGGCATAGGTGTGGGTCGGATCCTCCTCGCTCGAGGAGCCGCCATCGCCGAAGTCCCACGCGTAGGCGAGCCCGTCGCCGTCGGGGTCCGAGGCCGCAACCGAGAACGAGACCTCGAGCGGCGCCTCGCCGGAACTCGGGTCGGCGGCGATCGCTTCGATCACCGGCGCGCCGTTGCCGCCCGGGTCGCACTCGACCGTGTCCGGCTCGAAGCGGACGAAGTCGAATGCGGCGGTGTTGTTCCAGGGGCCGTCGTTGTTGCCACCGGCGTAGGGGCCGACCATCACGCCGGGGCCCTCGCGCGGCGGGTCGATCTGGTTGCCCTCGTCGTTCCCGCTGAC
>DATHVI010000114.1:0-24462 GCA_035461385.1 Solirubrobacterales bacterium | reverse complement strand
GTCGTCGACCCAGTACGGCGCGCTGAGCCCGAACGGCACCGGCTTCAGCCGCTGGCGGTAGCGGGGCGCGCGCCCCAGCCGCGCGCCGATGTGCTCGCGAAGCGCCTCGAAGCTCGGCCGCCGCCCGCGCTCCGGCGGGGCGAAGGTCGCGGCCCAACCGACGTGCATGTGGGCAGTCTGGCTCTCGACCGCGAGGAACGCCGCGTCGAGCGGCGAAAGGCGGGTTTCGGACGGCATACCAGGCTCCTTCCGTAGCCCCCCGATCGCTTCGCTCCGAGCGCACCCGCCCGGAGGAGACTCAGTACGTTAGCGATTGCTCATAAATCGCTCGTAAAAATCACATGGATCGGAAGGTGCCATCGGAACGGTGCCGGCGGAGGGCGCGATCGGCGGCGCGCTACCCGCGCGCCGCCTGATCGCCCCCGCGAAGCGACGGCTACGGCCGGGTCTCGGCCGGACCCCGGCGCTCGGCGCGGGCGCGGCCGCCGAGGGCCAGCCCGAGGCCGATCATCCCGACTGCGAGCACGAAGTGGAGCCAGTTGTCGGGGGTGTTGAGGGCGACGAAGTTGGCGCCCGAGTCGAAGTCGATGATCAGCCCGTAGATCCACAGCACGGCGTAGATCGCGCCGCCACCGACGAGGAGGAAAACCCCTCCCACCGCCATCGCGGCCGTCTGCAGCGGCGTTCCACCCGTCATGCCTCTTCCTCCTTCGGTCAGCGGGCGTTGACACCGGCACGCTGCCGGCTACGCCAAGCGATTACCGGAGCAGGCGCGATTCTAACCCAGCGACGCGGGGCTGCAGCTAGCCCGCTTCGCCATCGGCCGGGGCGAGCGGGCCCGCCTCGACCTCGGGCGCGAGCTGGGCGGGGACCGGCGGCTCGGAGCTGCCGCCGGCGACGCCGGCGGGCGGGCCGACCGGCCCCGTCGGCGCCCAGCCGCGGTACATCCGCAGCAGCGCGAGCAGCGCGACGAGCCCGGCGAGCGCGGAGAGGCCGCCGGCGTAGCCGAGCGTGCCCCGGGCGCCGATCAACGCGACGAGCATGCCGCCGGCGGCGAACGCGCCGAGCTCGGCCGAGTTGCGGATCGCGTTGTAGGCGGCGAAGGCGCGTCCGTGGAGGCGATCGGGGACGCGGACGTGGATCAGGCTCCGGAACATCACGTTCTTCAGCCCGTGGGCGAGCCCGCCGACGAACGCGCAGGCGAGGAAGAACGCGAAGCTGAGCCAGATCGCGGGTAGCCCGAGGGCGGCGCCCTGGACGGTGATCGCGGCGAGTCCGGTCGCGGCGATCGCGGCGGCGGCGACGCGCCGCGAGAGGAGCAGGGCGCCGAGCGCCATCCCGACGGTCCAGATCGAGAGCATCGCCCCGTAGGCGATCTCCCCCCGTCCGAGCACGTCCTGGACGAAGAAGAGCTCTGCGACCCAGACCGCCGACATGAACAGCAGCGAGCTGAAGGCGGCAATCATCGCCAGCGAGAGCACCCGGTCCCCGAACAGGAACGCGATCCCGTCGCGAGCCCGCGACGGGCGGTCGCCGTGGTCGAGGGTCCGGGGATCGCGGCGGACGCGGAGCGCGAGAGCGGCGATCGCGACGGCGACGAAGGTCGCCGCGTCGACCAGCATCGCCAGCTCGAGGCCGCCGACCGAGAACAGCAGCGCGCCGAGCACCGGGCCGAGGCCGAAGCCGAGGTAGCGGGCCGTCTCGACGTGGCCGTTCGCCTCCTGGATCCGGTCCTCTCCCGCGAGCGGCGGCACGAGCGCGAACTCAACCGGCTGCGAGGCGGCGAAGACGACGCCGAGGAGCGCGGTGAGGACGAGCACCGGCGCGGTCGCGGTCATCAGCCCGAGCACGGCCGCGACCGCCGCGCCGACGATCGAGATCGCGGCCAGGAGCCGGGTTGCCTCGAGCCGGTCGACGAGCAGCCCGATGTGGCCGGCGACCGCGACCGAGGGCCCGAACAGGCAGACCCAGAGCGCGGCGATCGCGAACCCGGACTCGGTCATCTCCTTGACGTGGAGGCCGAGGGCGACGATCGCAACCCAGTCCCCGAACGCGGACAGGCCAACCGCCCCCGTGACGAGCCGGAAGTCCCTTTCCCGCAGCAGGCTCTCACCCATCGCCGGACGGCAGTATGACCGCCGGGCGAGGCGAGCTCAGCCTGGATCTGCCGCCGGGGCGGAGTCGGCTGTCCGACCAGCTCCAGGGTGCGGGCCGATCGAGGTCATCGCCAGTGTGCCCTCGAGAACGCTCCTGGACCGTCACCCGGCCGCGGGAGCACCTCGAACGCCCCCAGCGGCCGCGCCTCCCCGTTCACGAGCAGCTCGACCCGGTGCTCGCCCGGATGGGGCCGGCGGGTCGTGTGGACGGCGAGCGAAACCGACTTCGCGAGCTCGACCCGCTCCCCCGGACCGAGCTCGAGCCGGGCGACCTTGAAGACCTTCGGCGAGCTGCTGCCGCCGGCCTTGACGAAGTGGACGATCAGGTCGACCAACAGGCCCTGGCGAGCTCGCGACGAGCTCTCGAGCGCCAGCCTGATCTCGACGCGCCCGCCGATCCGCACCCGCTCGGGGTCGAAGCGGATGCCGCCGACCTCGACCGCGGCCCGGTCGCTGTAGCCGAGCAGGCGGAGCGCGTCGCGGTCGGCGCGCTTGACCGCGCCGCGGAGCGCGTGCTCGACGAGGGCGCGCCGCTCCGGGGAGGCATCGCGGAGCCAGCGCTCGGCGGTCCCGATGAGCAGCTCGGGGCGGGCCCTGCCGAGGTCGTTGAGGTTGTTGGCGACGCTGCGCCGGACGAGCGTCGTCGGGTCGTCCCGGAGCCGCTCGAGCAGAGCGAGGATGCGCTCGGGGTTCTCGTCGAGCCACCTCACCCGCGGCGCCCACGGCAGCCGCAGGCGCGTCCCCTCGGAGACGAGGCGGCGGACGTGGGCGTTCTCGTCGCCCGTCCAGCGCTCGAGGAACGCGAACGCGCGCTCCGGGTCCCTGGCGATGTAGGGGCGGATGCTGCTCTCGGCGCTGAACCGCTTCGTGAGCTCGTACTGCGCCCGCATCGAGAGGTCGAAGTGGTCGAGGCCGCGCTCGGCGACGAAGGTCACGTGCGGCAGGTAGTAGAACGGCGCCATCCCGAGGCCGGTGAGCTCGTCGTCGGCGTGCTCGGGGCCGAGCGAGCGCAGCAGCACGGCGATCGCCTCGGGGTAGGCGGGGGGCAGCGAGTCGGCGAGGGCGCGGGCGATCTGGCGGCCGCGGTCGAGGAGCTCGAGCTCGGCGAGGCCCTCGGTCGCCTGCCGGGTGAAGCGCTCGCTCGGAAACGGCGGATCGACGCGCTCGATGTCGCCGGCGAGGCGGCGGACGAGCGCCGGCGAGAAGAACGTCTTCAGCGGCTCAGCCATCGCGGCCGGCGATCCTATCCGCGGCCTCGCCGGAGACGGCGATTCGGGCGCGAGCGGCGGCGGCGCCGGCTGCGAAACCCGGCGGACGCGACGCCGGGATTCATGGCAGGCTCCACGGCCGTGATCGTCGACGTCTGGATGCAGCACCCCACCCTGCGGCTGCTGCGCCACGAGATGCTCGAGTCGCTTCGGCGCTGGACCGGGCAGGAGCCGCCCGCCGAGGAGCCCCCGATCGACCTCACCGTGGCGGCGATGGACGAGGCCAGCGTCGACTACGGCCTGCTCACCGCCTGGCACGGGCCGGAGGGCGCGCTGATCGAGAACGACCAGGTCGCCGCCTGGGTCGAGGCTCAACCCGACCGCTTCGGCGGGGTCGCGGCGGTCGACCTCCGGCGGCCGATGGACGCGGTGCGGGAGCTGCGCCGCTGCGTCACCGAGCTCGGGTTCAAGGGTCTCCGGGTGGTGCCGTGGCTGTGGGAGGCGCCGCCGACCGACCGCCGCTACTACCCGCTGTTCGCGGCGTGCGTCGAGCTCGGGGTGCCGTTCTTCACCCAGGTAGGGCACACCGGCCCGATGCGGCCGTCGGAGACCGGGCGGCCGATCCCCTACATCGACCAGGTGGCGCTCGACTTCCCCGAGCTGGTGATCGTCGGCGGCCACCTCGGCTACCCGTGGACCGAGGAGATGATCGCGGTCGCCCGCAAGCACCCCAACGTCTACATCGACACCTCCGCCTACACGGTCAGGCGCTACCCGCCGGCGTTCGTCGACTACATGCGAAGCCGCGGTGGCCGCCGGAAGGTCCTGTTCGGCAGCAACTACCCGATGATCCTCCCCCACCTGGCGCTCGAGGGCCTCGACGAGCTCGGCCTCGACGACGAGGCGCGGCGGCTCTTCCTCGGCGGCAACGCGGCCCGGCTGCTCGGGATCGGAGGCGGCTGACGCCGGAGCGGTCAACCGCTGTTGGAGGATCGCGAAGCGGGTAAGCGACCTCCGGCAGCCAGCCAGCCGCGAGGCCGCAAGTGACTCGAGAGGCTCAGCACGTCGATCGAATCGCCGAGCCGTGGGGGATACCCGCGACGTCGTCGCCGGCACTGGGATGAAGCGGATCGAGCGCGAGGGGGGGTCCGTGAGCGGCTCTGAGCCCGGCGCGGCTCGAGACCGGCGATCGGCCGCGTCCCGGCCTAGGCGCGATTCGAGATGAAGATCCGCCCGCGCTCGAGAAAGCGTGGCGCCCAGGCGGCGATTGCCTCGCCGGCGTCGTTGATCGCGACGATCGGGCTGACCAGCGCCCGCGCGTTGCGAGCGACCGTGATTCGCTCCGGGCGGCCGATCGATCCGCCGGCCGGGGCGATCGCCGCGCGGAGGACCTGGCGGCGGCGCCGGACGTCATGGATGCCGAGCGCCCATGCGCCCGAGCCGGAGATATCGAAGCTCGCGATGCTCATCTCCCTCGCTCGCGGGATCCGCTCGGGCGTGCTCCAGCCCGCACCCGGCGCGTATGCGGCCCACTCCGGACCCGCGAAGCGGCCTCCGCCGCGGATCCGATCCCAGACCGCCACGACACGGCCGGACAGGTCGGCGCCGAGGGAGGGCCAGACGCTGCTCCAGCCGCGGGAGATCCGGCGCGGGACCGAGAACCCGCCACCTGCGGCGGCGGTGCTCGCCCGGATCGCGGTCCCGTCGTCGCGCTTCTCCTCCTCGGCCAGCACCACCGCGCGGCCGTCGTCGGTGATCGTCGCCGCCGCGAGCTCGCTCCAGCGGGTCGGCGGCACGGGCTCCGGCGGTCCGAAGAACGGCGCTCCCGGAGGCCGTGTCGAGACGAACACCCGCCGGTCACGCGCCCTTCCTCCCGATCGCTGCGAGGCGACCACTACGCCTCCGCCGGCGGCGACGTCGACGCGCCAGGCGATACTCCGAACCGGCGCGATCGCCGGCCCGAACTCGCCGCCCGGCTCGCGGACCGACGCCCGCAGGCCCCGGCTCGTTCGCCAGGCGATCGCCGCGGTGCCGTCGCGGGCGACGTCGAGGCTGAACCCGGGCGCCCGGCGCGCCACGGTCACCCAGGGCCCGAACCGGGTCAGGGGCGAATGGAGGCGAGCGCGCACCGGCTTTCCGCGGCTCCCGCGGACGACGATCGCGACGTTCTCGTCCTCGGCGATCTCGGCGGCGGCAAACGACCCGCGCGGCCCGACCCTGCGCGGACGAGCGAACGAGGCCGCGCCCGGACGCCTGACCGCGACCCAGGGGCGCAAGGTCCTAGTCCAGTCGCGCTTGCCCTGCGCCCAGGTGACGAGCGCGCAGCCGTCGGTTCCGAGGGTCGGGTACGCCGAACCCACGAGGATCCCGGGCTTCGACACCGCCTCGGGGATACCCCAGCGCGGGCCCGCCTGCGCCGCCGTCGGCACGGCGCAAGCCGCGATCATCACCGCCAGCACGGCCGCTACGCGTCCCTCCCTGTGCATCGGCACTCCCTACGGTACCGCTGGCCTACCCCCACAGGCGGACGAAGTCGCCGGCCCGGAGCCGGGTCGAAGCGTCGAGTCCCTCGACTCCACCCGGGTCGATGATCCCGCTGAGAACCACCTCGCGGTCGGCGTCGACCGATATCACCGGGGCCGCCTGGCAGACGGTCTGCGGGTCCTGGGCGAAGTTCACCTGGCTCGACGTCCCCGGCGCGATCACGAATGCCTGCGACGGCGGAAGCGATCCGGACCTCGAAGGCGGCCCCCCGGTGTCCCGATGTCGCCAAACCGGCGACGTCACGGCCGGTTCCCCGTCAGCGGTTCCCCGTCAGCCCTTCGCCCGCCCCGACGCGTCGCACGGCAGCGCCTCCGCGGGGGCGTCGTCGAGCCACTCGCGTTCCATGTTCGCGAGCGACCCCTCCATCGCCCGCGGCGTCACCGCGCCAGCGTGGCTGCCGTAGGCGCCGTCGAGGAAGGCGACGATCAGCAGGCTCGAGACGACCAGCGTCGTCACCGCCGCCACCACGGCCGCCGCCGGCCACAGCCGCTCGCGGCGATCCGCGAACAGCAGCACGGAGCCGACGACGGAGATGCCGCCGAGCAGCAACAGGATCCACACGGTCGTCGGGACGAGCGGCTCGGCCTCTCCCAACCGCGCCTCGCGCGCCTGCTGGCGGGCGGCGCCGCGGGCGAGCCAGCTCTCGCCCGCGGCGGTGTCGGTCGCCGCCGCGGGGAGCGCCGCGAACCCCCTGCGGGCCTCCTCCACCCAGGCATCGGTTACCGGGCTCGGCGCCGGCCCGTCGGCCATCGCCGGCCATTCCGCGTCGACGACCGAGCGCCCGTAGCAGATCAGGTCGCCCTGGACGCGATCGCGGGCCGGGGCCGGAAGCAGCGCCCCGATCTCGAACAGCGCCTCGGTGGCGCTCGCCTCGTCCTGGGCGGCCTCGCGAGCGTTGACGTAGCTCTGGAAGGCGAGCAGGAGAACGAAGCCGACGATGACGGCGAAGATCGTCCCCGAAACCTGGAGCGCCGCGCCCGCCGGGTGGGAATCGCGGAAGAACCCCGTTCGTGCGTGCCGCTGGAGGGCGACCAGCGCCCCGATCGCGACCCCGACCGAGACGGCGACGATCAGCAGGATCAGCCAGATCCTCACCGGGCGGATCTAACGCGATCGGGCGGACGAACCGAGCGCGCGGCGATCGAGGCGTCAGCGGCTCGGGGCCTCCGCACGCCGGCGCGAGAGCCCGCTCCCGAGCGCGGCGAGCGGCACCGCGAGGGCGACCGATCCGATCGCGAGCGCTCTGAGGATCTCTTCGACCGCGCTCCCCTCGCCGGTCCCGCCGGCGGCGACGACCTCGATCAGGCTCGCGGTGAGGGCGACCGCGAGCCCGGCGACGCCGATCACGATCGCGAGCGTCACCCCCGAGGCCTCGCCGGCCCGGGCGGTCGATACGACCGACTGCGTCCCGACGCTCGCCATCGACCAGCAGAGGCCGTAGCCGATCCCGAACGCCGCCAGCCCCGGCAGGTAGACGGCGAGGGCGCTGTCGGCGGCGACCGCGATCAGGCCGATCGCGCCGACCCCGATCGCCGCCGCCATCAGCCGCGGGATGTCGAGCCGCTCGCCGAGGTAGCCCGAGAGCGGCCCGGCGACCCCGAGCGTCGCCGAGGCGGCGAGGAAGATCGCCCCGGCTTCGGTCGGGCTGTAGTCGCGGACGTCCTGGAGGTAGAGGGTCGAGGCGAAGGTGGTCGCGACGAAGACGACGTTGGCGACCATCCCGAGCAGGGTGATCGCGACGTAGGGCCGGTTGCGGAACAGCGACAGGTCGACGAGCGGCCAGCGGACCCGGCGCTCGACCGCGACGAAGGCGACGATCAGCGCGACGCCGGTGGCGAGCAACCCCACGGTTCGCCCCGATGTCCAGCCCCAACCGTCGCCGCGGTCGACGGCGTAGGAGAGCGCGGCGATCCCGAGCGCCACCAGCGCCAGGCCACCGAGGTCGATCCGCCGGGGCACGTTCTCGTCGCGCGATTCGGGGACCGCACGCAGCGTCAGCGCGACCGCCGCGAGCACCACCGGGACGTTGATCAGCAGCACCCAGCGCCAGCTCAGGACGCCGGTGAGGAACCCGCCGACGAACGGCCCGAGCGCGGTCGCGAGCGCTCCGAGGCCGTAGAGGTTGCCGATCGCGCGCTTCCGCCGCGCCTCGGGGAACGCGTTCGTGATCACCGCGATGCAGAGCGGGAACAGGATCGCCGCGCCGATGCCCTGGACGATCCGGAAGCCGATCATCACCCCGGCCGAGGGTGCGAGGCCGGAGGCGAGCGACCCAGCGCCGAACACCGCCAGGCCGGCGACGAGCATCCGCCGCCGCCCGACGATGTCGCCGAGCCTGCCGCCGGGGATCAGGAACGCGGCGAGCGCCAGCATGTAGCCGGACACCGCCCACTGCATGTCCGTGGTCGAGACGCCGAGGTCCGAGGCCATCCCGGGGATCGCGAGGTTGAGCGCGAAGAAGTCGAGGTTGATCGCGAACATCGCGATCGCGGTCGCGGCGAGGACGAGCGGGAGCCGGACCGCCGGCGCGCGATCACCGCCGGGTGCCGGCGGCACGCCGTGAAGCGGGGCGAGCGCGCGGTGGAAGCCGTGATGGATCATCGGCGGCGCCCTCGGCGGCGGGCGCCGGTGCGACTCTAAGCGTGACGCAGCGCGCGCGCAAGCAAGCAACCGAGCGTCGAGGTGGGACGGACGTCGATTCAGGCCCCGATGGTGTGCACGAGTTGACGTGCGTGCGGTGCGGGTGGCCTAGAGCGGGCGGCGGACGCCGACCTCGTCGAGGTGCGCGAGGAGGTCCTTCGGGTCCTCGTAGACGCGGAAGGCGCCGGCGTAGATCAGCTCCTCGCGCCCGTAGCCGCCCGAGAGCACGCCGATCCCGAGCGCGTCGGCGCGGCGGGCGGCGAGCAGGTCCCAGACGCTGTCGCCGACGACCATGCTGTTGCGGATGTCGACGTCGATCCGCTCGGCGGCGGTGAGGAAGAGGTCGGGGTCCGGCTTCGCGTAGCGGACCTGGTCGCGGGTGACGAGCGGGGTGTCCTCGGGCGCGCCGAGGAGCTCGAGCGCGAGCCGCGCGTAGCGCTCGGCGCCGCTGGTCGCGATCGCCCACGGCACCTCCTGCTCGGTCAGCGTCGCGAGCAGCTCGGCGGCGCCGGGGAGCGGGCGGACGCTGTCGTAGTGGCGCAGGTAGGCCTCGGCGTGGAGGCCGGGCAGGCGGGCGAGCGCATCGTCGTCGAGCGTCGTGTCGAGCTCGCGCAGGAGCGCGGTCACGAACAGCCCGCCGCTCATCCCGATCCGGCGGTGGATCTTCCAGACCGAGAGCGAGATCCCGACCTCCTCGAGCGCCTCGCGCCAGGCGACGACGTGCTGGTAGACGCTGTCGAGCAGCGTCCCGTCGAGGTCGAAGAGGAAGGCCGGCGAGACCCGGGGCTCCGGGACCGCGGCGCGCTCGAGGGCTGTCTCTTCGCTCGGCACGAACTACCTCACACCAGCAGCGGCGCAAGGTTTCAGGACGGCCGGCGGCGGTCGACGGCAGCGCTGCCGTGGACTCGATCCGGGGCGCCCCCGCGAGCCGGCGCTCGAAGGGTCCGGGAGCAGCCGGTTCCCCGCACCGAAGCGGCCCCGATCACCGGCCCGTGGTCGGGAGCCGGGTTGATCGCCGCAGTGCGCCCCACCCCGCGACAGCCCCGGCGGTCGCGCCCGTTCCCGCGAGCGCGAAAGCCCGCACGCGCTGGCGGGCGATCGCCGCCCGCGCGGCGTTCGAGCCCGGACCGCCATGCACCCCGCCGCCGGGGTGGGCCGACGCCGATGCCAGATAGAGGTTTCGAATCGGGGTCTCGGACCGGCCAAGGCCAGGCGTGGGCCGGAAGACCAGCTGCTGGTGGATCTGTGCGGTTCCGCCGTTGACCGCGCCGTTGACCAGATTCGCGTTCGCCCGCTCGAGGGTCGGTGGCGTGAACACGTGGCGACCGACGATCAGGTCCCGGAACCCGGGCGCGAGCTGCTCCACCTGCTGCTCGAGCCGAGCGACGAAGGCCTCCGTCTCGCGTTCGTCCCAGGCGCCCGTCAGCCCCTCTTCCCCGGCATCCCCCCGCGGTTGGTGGGGCACGTGGGTATAGGCCCAGGCGGTCTCGCCGCCTTCGGGCTGGCGGGTTGGGTCCGCGGCCGCGTACTGGCCCATGACCAGGAAGGGCTGATCGGGGATCAGGCGGGCCTCGAGCTGGGTCGTCGTCCTCGTGAGCGCGTCGAGGCCCTCGGCGATGTGCAGGGTGCCGGCGAGGCGGGCGCCCTCGGCGGCCCACGGGATTCTCCCCGCGAGCGCCCAGTCGACCTTGACCGTCGCGTTGTCGTAGTGAAAGTGGCGCAGGGCCTCTCGGATCGAAGACGGGACGTCGCCCGCCTCGAGCAGGTCAAGGTAGAGCTGCGGCGCTCCGGTGTCGGCGAGGACCGCGCGCCGGGCGGAGTGCTCGAGCCCGTCGGCGGTGCGTACGCCGACGGCGCGGCCGCGCCGCACGATCACGCGTCGCACCGGCGAGTTGCAGACGACCGCGCCACCGTGCGATTCCAGGCGGCGCACGAGCGCCGCGGTGAGCTCCCCGGCGCCGCCCTCGGGCACCGGGTACCCGACCGTCTGGCCGAGCGAACAGAGGACCCATCCGAACAGGCCGCCAGCTGCGGAGTCGGGCGTGAGATCGGCGTGCAGGGCGTTGCCGGCCAGGAGGTTGATCCCACCTTCGCCTCTGAACGTCTCCTGTCCGAGCCGCCGCGCCGGCAACGCCCCGATGCGGGCGAACCCCAGCAACCCTCTCGGCCCGAGCGCTGTAGCCATCTTCGCCCCGGGGCGCAACGGCGGGAAGGGCGTCGTCAGCGCCTCGATGAACGCCTCGCCGACCTGCTCCCAGAGGCCGAACAGGCGCCGCCAGGCGTCGCCGTCGCCGCGGGCGAACTCGTCGAGCGAGCCGGCGGTCCGATCGAGGTCCTGAAACAGGCTCGCGCAGCGACCGTCGCGGGTCGGGTGGGCGACCACCGCGGGCGCGCGTCGCCAGCGCAGGCCCCAGCGCTCGAGCTCGAGGCGCCTGATCACGGGCGAGGCCGCGGCGAGCGGATAGAAGGCGCTGAACAGGTCGTGGGTGTAGCCCGGCACCGTGGCCTCGGCTGACTTCACCGCCCCGCCGGGCCGGTCCTGCTCTTCGAGGACGACCGTCCGCCAGCCGCGCTGGGCGAGTAGGTTCGCGGCTACGAGGCCGTTCGGCCCCGCTCCGATCACCACCGCGTCGCTCATCGACGGAGCAGCATCCCGGGGGCGTCGCCGACAGCCGACAGCCCGCGGAGCGTCAGGCTCGGCCGGCCCCCGAGACCGGTTCGCAGGACACCATCGCCCGCCGGCCCGTGGATCGCCCGCCCGCCGGGCCCTGGGGCGCCCGCCGACCCGGCCCAGCGAGCGATGCGCGCTAGCACGCGCTCGCTGATCGGGTTGAGGAGCGAGTGGAGCGCTCGAATCACCACGATCGCGCCGCCGACCGTGACCCCGGCCGAGCGGCGCCGCTCGACGCAGCGCACGATCGCCACGGCCACCTCCTCCGGCCGGTAGGCGCCCGGAATGCGCGGGGGGAGATGACCCTCCTGAGTGGCGACGTTGTCCCAGAACGGCGTATCCACAGGCCCCGGGCTCACGAGGGCCAGGGAGATGCTCGACCCCTGGCTGCGGAGCTCGATCCCGAGTGCGTCGACGAAACCTCGCAGGCCGTGCTTGGCTGCCGTGTAGGCCGCCATCAAGGGCAACGGGATCGTGTCGGCAACCGAGCCAACGACGACCAGGGACCCCCCGCTGCGCTCGAGGTGCGGTAGCACGAGCCGGATCGTCTGCACGGCGCCGCGCAGGGTCACCGCGAGCGTGCGGTCGAAGTCCTCCGTGCCGGTCTCGGTGAACCGGCCGAAGGCCGCCGCACCGGCGTTGACGACCACGGCATCGAGGCCGCCGAAGGTGGCGGCCGCGCGCTCGATCGCTGCCTCGAGCCCCACCCTGTCGGTGACGTCGGCCTCGCTGACCAGCGGGTTGCCGCCGGCGGCTCGGACCTTCTCGGCACCGCGCTCGAGCCCGTTCGCGCTCCGCGCGAGCAGTGCCACGTCGGCGCCGCGAGTCCCGAATTCGATCGCCGTCGCCAGCCCGATGCCGCTCGAGGCACCGGTGATCAGGACGCGCTCGGGTTCCGCGTCGCCAGCGTTCACGGGAGTTCCCTACCCGCGCGAGAGGGCCCCAATACGGCGCTTACCGCCGCCTCCCGGGGGTAGTCAGACGTCGTGGCTCGCAATCAGACGCACATCGGCGCCTCACCGGAGCGGATCTTCGAGGTTCTCTCCGACCCCGACAGCTACGGCTATTGGGTCGTCGGCTCAGAGCGGATCCGCGGCGCCGAGCCCGACTTCCCGAAGCGAGGCGCCCGCTTCCACCACACGGTCGGCTTCGGTCCCTTCAAGATCAACGACCACACCCAAGTGCTCGACCTGGACCCGCCGCGGCTGCTGAAGCTCCGCGCCCGGGCCCGGCCGCTCGGAACCGCGCACGTGACGCTCGAGATCGAGCCCGAGGGAGACGGCAGCCGCGTGACGATGATCGAAGATCCCGGAGATGCGATGACCTCGCTGGTCTTCAACCCGCTCACTCATCTGCTCGTCCGCCGCCGTAACGTCAAGTCCCTCGACCGTCTGCGCGAGCTCGCGGAGGGCAGCGGCGAGCATCCCGACAAGGGCTGAGCCTCGGATGCCCGCTGTCAGGGCGTCGACGTCGGGCCCTCGGCTTGGCACCTCCGTGCTCGCGTACGGCAGGATCGCCGTCGGCACGGGCTGCGTCCTCGCCCCCGGGGTGATCGCGGGCGTGCTGACCGGACGCGAGAGCGATCCGGGGACGAAGTTGTTCGTCAGGATGCTTGGAGCCCGCGACCTCGGTATCGGGGTTGGCGTCGCGACCGCGTTGACGCGAGATGAACCGACTCGCGGCTGGCTCGAGGTATCGGCGCTGGCGGACGGCGCCGACTGTGTGGCCTGTCTCTTGGCTCGCTCGCATCTGCGTCCAACCGCTTTTCGACTTGCCGCCTCCACGGCTGCTGCTGCGGCGCTATTGCACGCGAAGCTGTCGCGGCATGGCGTCGCACGCTGAGCAGAGTCCCTAGGGAGGTCGGGGCTTCGAGCTTCGGCCTACCGAGCGCGCGGGCGCCACCACTCGTACGCGGTCGCAGTTCCGACCGCGAACACAGCATGATGGAGAACCGATAGCGCGACTTCCGTCCGGCTCCACCGCCACGGCGGATCCGCCGCTCCCAGCGCAGGAACCGCGATCACCTCGGGGGCCATCGCGAGCCCGAAGAGTGCGAAGCCGCCGGCACCAGGACCGAGCGGGCGGGGGCGGTCGAGCAGCCCGCGGGCCGCTCCCAGCGACACCGCCGTGCCGACGTGGCCGACTACGCCCAGCAGCCTCTTCCGCCGGTCGCTGCTGACGTCGATCCCGAGCGCGCGACCGAGGGCTTTCGCCGGCGCGTAGCTCGGCGGCCGGTTACGCAGGCGCATCTCGAGGTTGGTCGAGACGCTCATCGTCGCTGCGCCGACCAGTCCTGCCGCCGCGCCGCGCGGCAGGGAGTCCCAGCGAAAACCTCCAGCGGACGACCCTTCACGGATCGTTCCACCTGCGCCGATCGCACTGGCGTGGCTCATGGTCGAGCCTCGAGAAGGGGAAAGCAGCTCTGCAGGCGCCTGACCATACTCGCCCGCTCAGCCCGTCGGGCCGAAGCGCTCGGTGCGGATCATCGCCGGGTCGAGCCCGGCGCCGAGCAGCAGCCGCGCGGCCGACTCGACGAACCCGTTCGAGCCGCAGACGAACGCCGTCGTCGCCTCGCCGACCCGGCCGGCGAGGATCGCGGCGTCGATCCGGCCGACGTGCCCGTCCCAGCCCTCGGGCGCCTCGCGGGTGTAGGTGAGCGTCGTCTCGGGGCCGAGCTCGGAGGCGTAGATCACGTCGTCGGGGCCGCGGACCGAGTAGACGAGCTCCATCGGCGCATCGGGCATCGTCCGGCGGCGGTGACGGAGCATCGCGATCAGCGGCACAACCCCGGAGCCGCCGCCGACGAGCAGCGCCGGCGCCTCGCCGCGCCAGACGAAGTAGGACGCGAACGGCCCCCGGACCTCGACCTGGTCGCCCTCGACGACGACGTCGTGGAAGTACGTCGAGACCTCGCCGTCGTCGAGGCGGTCGATCGTCAGCTCGATCTCGCCCTCGTCGAGCGGCGAGGAGGCGACCGAGTAGGAGCGTTGCGCGCGGTACCCGTCGGCGGCGGTGAGGCGGACGTCGTAGTGCTGGCCCGGCAGGTGGGGCATCCACATCTCGAGGGCGAGCCGGAAGGCCTTCGTCCGCGGGGTCTCCGGGCGGACCTCGGTCACGGTCGCGATCTGCCAGCGCCCGGGGGCGCGCTGGGCGACCGCCGGCGGGACCGGCGTCAGTCGGTCCAATAGCGCTCCTCCTTCCAGGGGTCGCCGCGGTTGTGGTAGCCGTTGGCCTCCCAGAAGCCGGGCTCGTCGTGGTCCATCACCCGCAGCCCTGCGATCCACTTCGCGCTCTTCCAGAAGTAGAGGTGCGGGACCAGCAACCGCGCCGGGCCGCCGTGCTCGCGCGCGAGCGGCTCGCCCTCGTGCGCGGTCACCACCCACGCCTTGCCGTCGGCGATGTCCTCGAGCGCGAGGTTGGTGGTGTAGCCGCCGTAGGAGTGGGCGATCGCGTAGGCGCCGAGCGGCTCCGCCGCCTCGAGCAGGGTGTCGACGGAGACGCCGCGAAAGCTCGTTCCGAGCTTCGACCACTTGGTGACGCAGTGGATGTCGCAGGGCACGTCCTCCGCCGCGAGCGCGCCGAACTCCTCCCACGACCACTCGGCCGGCTCGGCGACCATGCCGTCGATCCGCAGCCGCCATTCCGAGGTCGGCACGTCGGGGGTCGGGCCAGCGGTCAGGACCGGGAACCCGCGCTCGGCGTATTGGCCCGGGGGCAGCCGCCGGACGAGGTCGTCCGGCTGGCGCCGGCGGCCGCTGAAGCCGCGGGAGACGAAGTCGCTCATGAGTGGTGACCTCCTCGGCCCCAGCCTACCGCGGCTGATCGTCGCCGCTCGGGCCGGCGGCGAGGCCGAGCCCCCGGGCGAGCTCGTCGTCGCTCGGACGGCGCAGCACCTTGCCATCTTCGGTGACGACGACCGGGGTCTCGGCCGCATCGACCCCGAGCTCGTCGAGCATCGCCGCCGCGCGCTCGTCGCTGTCGAGGTCGATCGAGACGTGGCGGAGGCCGCGGCGGACGGCGAACGTCTCGAGCCGGCGCATGTCATCCGAGCCGGCCGAGCCGACGATCCGGATGTCGGTCGACAGGCCGAGCAGGATCGAGCGCCGCAGCAGGTAGGCGCGAAGGACGAGGTCGTCGAGCTCGGGGTCGGCGGCGAGCGCCATCCGCAACCGCGGGTACGGAACAACCAACACCTCGCCGGGCTCGGCGGCGACCGCGGTCAACTGGATCCCCTCGCCGCTCAGGACCCCGAGCTCGCCGAGGAACCGCCCCGGGCCGTGGACGGTGCGAACCCGGTTCAGCGTCCCGTAGCCCTCGACCATCGCCACCAGCCCGGCGAGGACGACGACGAAGTCACGGCTCGCGTCGCCCTCGTCGAAGATCCGCTCGCCGGCGCCGACCCGGCGCTTGGTGCCGTAGCCGGCGAGGGTCGCGATCTGGGCCGGCCCCAGGTGCGGCAGGGCGCCGTCGCGATCGGGGCTCTCGGTCAGGCCCTCGAGCACGAGCGGGCCGTAGGAGCGGGTTCCCTCCCCCGCACGCCGGAGCCCGAGCGCCGGGCGGGCGAGCTCGGCGCGCCTCGCCCGGGCGTCGCCGGTCTCCGCGTCCGCTGAAGGCTCCGACCACTCCGCGGCGAGCACCTCGGCGAGGGTCTCGGCGTCGTAGCGGCCGAGGTGGCGGCGGCCGTTGACGAAGAACGTCGGCGTCCCGTCGGCCCCGCTCGCGTCGGCGCTCGCGACGTCGGCGCGGACACGCTCGGCGAACCGGCCGGTGCCGAGGTCGCGGGTGAACTGCTCGACGTCGAGGCCGAGCTCGGCCGCGTAGCCGAGCAGGTCGGCGGGCTCGAGCTCGTCCTGATGGGCGAAGAGGAGGTCGTGCATCGGCCAGAACGCGCCCTGCGCCCCCGCCGCCTCGGCCGCCTCGGCGGCGAGCTCGGCCCGCGGGTGGACGTCGGCGAGCGGCAGGTGGCGGAGGACGTAGCGCAGGTCGTCGCCGAATCGGCCCCGGAGCTCCTCGAACAGGCCGGTGACGTGGCCGCAGTACGGGCACTCGAAGTCCGCGTACTCGACCAGCGTCAGCGGCGCGTCGACGGGGCCCCGGATGTGGTCGCGCTCGGGGTCGATCGGGGCCGCGAGCGCCATCGGCGGCAGCCCTGCATCGGGGGCGAGCATCGCGTCGGCTCGGAAGATCGCCCAGCCGACGAGGGTCGCGAGCAGCGACGCCGAGAGCACGCCGAGCCGGGCCTCGTCCTGGAGCTCCCCGGAGTCGAAGGCGAGCTCGACGACGAACAGCGAGACCGTGAACCCGATCCCGGCAAGCGCCGCCCCGCCCCAGAGCTGGCCGCGGTCGAGCCTGTCGGGCAGCCGTCCGAGACCGAGCTTCACCGCGAGGGTGGTCGCGATGCCGATCCCGGCGAGCTTGCCGACGACGAGGCCAGCGATGACGCCGTGGGTGACCGGCGAGCTGATCGCCCGCGCGACGAGGTCGCCGTCGATCTCGACTCCGGCGTTGGCGAGCGCGAACACCGGGACGACGACGAAGCTCGTCCACGGGTGGAGGAGCTCCTGGAGGCGCTCGTTCGGCGACACGGCGCGCTCGAGCGAGAGCTTCGCCGAGCGGGCGAGCTCGGGGAGCGGCGACTGGCCGAACGCTCGGGTCAGCATCCCCGCCCGCTCGACCTCCTCCGGCCGCGGTGGGTAGACCGAGATCAGCGCCCCGATCAGCACCCCGCCGATCGCCGGGTGGATCCCGGACTCGACCAGCGCCGCCCAGAGCACCGCCCCGACCGCGAAGTACGCGGGGCCCTGCCAGACGCGAAGCTTGGTCAGGCCGAAGATCGCGAGCGTGCACGCGGCGACGACGGCCAGGGCGACGAGCGAGACGTCCTCGGAGTAGAAGATCCCGATCGCGGCGAGCGCGCCGACGTCGTCGACGATCGCGAGGGTGAGCAGGAAGACGCGCAGCTGAGCCGAAAACCTGGGACCGACCAGCGCCAGCGCCCCGAGGACGAAGGCGGTATCGGTCGCCATCGCGACGCCCCAGCCGCGTGCCGCCTCGCCGCTCGGGTTGAAGCCGAGGTAGACGAGCGCGGGGACGGCGATCCCGGCGACGGCTGCGATCACCGGAATCGCCACCCGGCTGCGGTCGGTGAGCTGACCCATCGCGAACTCGCGGCGGATCTCGAGCCCGATGACGAAGAAGAAGAACACCATCAGGCCGTCGTTGACCCAGAAGTGGAGGTCCTCGCGGAGCTCGAAGCCGCCGATCTCGACTCCCAGCGTCGTCTCCCAGAGCTCGGCGTAGGAGTCGCTGAGCGGGGAGTTGGCCCAGATCAGCGCGGCGACCGTCGCCGCCAGCAGCAGCCCGGCGCCGCCGGTCTCGGTGCGCAGGAACGCGCGCAGCGGCTCGGCGAACTGGGCGACGAGCTCGCGCTTGCGACCGACCGACCGCCCGGCGTCGACGGCAGGCGCGGCCTCAGCCAAGCGGCGAAGGAGGGATCCGGGTCGCGCCGCGCACCTCGGGGAGCGCGAGGGCGACCTCGTCGACGTAGCACCACGACCACTCCTCGCCGGGCTCGATCGAGCGAACGATCGGGTGCCCGGATGCGCTCGCGTGGGCGGTGGCGTGGCGGTTCGGCGAGCTGTCGCAGCAGCCGACGTGTCCGCAGTCGAGGCAGATCCGCAGGTGGACCCAGGCGTCGCCGCTCGCCAGGCAGTCCTCGCACCCCTCGACCGACTCCGGCAGCGTCGTCAGCCTGACGTGATCTCGATGGGTGCAGGACGGCATGCCCGCGACAGGGTACCCACGCCGCACGATCGCGGCGCTCGCCGCCGGCATCCTCGGCCTCGGGTATTGATCGCAGCGCGCTGAGCCGACTCGCTGCGCCCACCGGCCGGGTGGCGGACCGTACCCTAGGGGCGGTGCCCTCCCCCACCGTCGCCACCGAGGCATCCGCCGACGCCCGGATGCTCGCCGCCGAGGCGAGCCGCCGGCGCACGTTCGCGATCATCTCCCATCCCGACGCCGGCAAGACGACGCTGACCGAGAAGCTGCTGCTCTACGCGGGCCAGGTGACCGAGGCGGGGCAGGTCAAAGCGCGGCGGAACCGCCGCGCGGCGGTCTCCGACTGGATGGAGATGGAGCGCGAGCGCGGGATCTCGATCAGCTCGACAGCGCTTCGCTTCGAGCTCGACGGCACGATCCACAACCTGCTCGACACCCCCGGCCACCGCGACTTCTCCGAGGACACGCTGCGGGTTCTCGGCGCCGCCGACTCGTGCGTGATCCTGCTCGACGCGGCGAGGGGGGTCGAGGAGCAGACGCTGAAGCTGTTCGAAGTCGCGCGCGAGCGGCGGGTGCCGCTGATCACCTTCATCAACAAGTACGACCGTCCCGGCCTCGAGTCGCTGGCGCTGGTCGACGAGATCGAGCGCGAGCTCGGGCTGCGGGCGGCTCCGGTCACCTGGCCGGTCGGGCGGGCTGGCGAGCTCCGCGGCGTGATCGACCGCCGCGACGGCGGCTTCTACCGCTTCGAGCGGACAGCGGGCGGGGCGACGATCGGCGCCGAGCAGCGGCTCGACGCCGCCGAGGCGGCGGTTGAGGCGGGCGACGACTGGAGGGTCGCCGCCGAGGAGGTCGGCCTGCTCGACGAGGTCGGCGCCGGCCTCGACCGCGACAGCTACCTCGCCGGCTCCTCGACCCCGGTGTTCTTCGGCTCGGCGCTTCAGAACTTCGGCATCCGGATGCTGCTCGACGCGCTCGCCGATCTCGCGCCGGCGCCGGGCCCGCGCCCGGGCGCCGACGGCCGCGAGCGCGAGCTCGACGCCGACTTCTCGGCGCTGGTGTTCAAGCTCCAGGCGAACCTCGACCCCCAGCACCGCGACCGGCTCGCCTACGTGCGCGTCTGCTCGGGCCGGTTCGAGCGCGGGACGCAGGCTACGAACGCCCGCACCGGCAAGACGCTGCGGATGGCCTACGCGCACGAGCTCTTCGGCCGGCGTCGCGAGACGCTCGACGCGGCATTCCCCGGCGACGTCGTCGGCCTCGTCAACGCCGGCGACGTGCGGGTCGGAGACACGCTGTATGCCGGCGAGGAGGTCAGGTTCACCCCGATCCCGACCCTGGCCCCTGATCGGTTCGCGCGGCTTCGCAACCGCGACACCGGCCGCTACAAGCAGTTCCACCGGGGTGTCGCCCAGCTCGAGAGCGAAGGCGTCGTCCACGTCCTCCACGAGCCCGAGCTCGGTACCCAGGCCCCGGTGCTCGGCGGCGCCGGCCAGATGCAGTTCGAGGTCGCCCGCTACCGGCTCGAGCGCGAGTTCGGCGCCGCGGTCGCGATCGAGCCGGCGGGGTGGACGGTCTCGCGGCGGATCGATCCCGCCGACGCCGGGACCGTCGCCCGGGCGCCGGCAGGCCAGCTCCTCGCCGACGGCCACGGACGCGTCCTCGCCGCGTTCAAGGACCGGTTCGCGCTCGAGCGCTTCGAGCGCGCGCATCCCGAGGTCGCCCTCGACCCGTTCATCGTCCGGTAACCCCGCGTCGCTGTCACGCTCTGCGGACCTGTCCCGTCTGTGATCGTGAAAGCGACGAGAATGGAGGGCTGAGCGATGAAGGTCTTCGTAGCCGGAGCGACGGGGGCGATCGGGAGGCGGCTGGTGCCGGAGCTGGTCGCCCGCGGGCACGACGTCGTCGGGATGACGCGCAGCGAGTCGAAGCGGGACCTGCTCCGCGAGCTCGGGGCGACGCCCGCGGTCGCCGACGCGCTCGACGCCGATGCGGTCGGAGAGGCGGTGAGCGCGGCCGAGCCGGAAGTGATCGTCCACGAGCTGACCGCGATCCCGGACTCTCTCACTCCGCGGCGTCTCGACCGCGACTTCGAGACCACCAACCGGCTGCGGACCGAGGGAACCAACCACCTCCTCTCGGCCGCCCGGGGCGTCGGCGCTCGCCGCTTCGTCGCGCAGAGCTTCGCCCCGCTGCTGTACGAGCGCAGCGGAGGGCCGGTGAAGAGCGAGGACGACCCGGTGGACCCTGACCCCCTGCCGGCGGCGCGGGCGACGAGCGCCGCGATCCGTCACGTCGAGCGCGCCGTCACCGGCGCCGACTGGATCGAGGGCCTGGTGCTGCGCTACGGCGGCTTCTACGGGCCCGGGACGTCGATCGCGGCCGATCCCGACACCGACCAGGTCGCCGCCGTGCGCGCGGGGAAGTTCCCGATCGTCGGAGCCGGCACCGCGATCTGGTCGTTCATCCACATCGACGACGCCGCGGCGGCCACCGCCGTCGCAGTCGAGCGGGGGGCGCCCGGGATCTACAACGTCACCGATGACGAGCCGGCCCCGGTCTCGGAATGGCTGCCGGGGATGGCCGAGGCGCTCGGGGCGAAGCCGCCGCGGCGGGTGCCGAAGTGGCTCGGCCGGATCGTCGCCGGACGCATGGGGGTGGCGATGATGACCGAGCTTCGCGGCGCGTCGAACGCGAAGGCGAAGCGGGAGCTCGGCTGGGAGCCGCGCTACCCGAGCTGGCGCCAGGGCTTCGCGGAGGGACTGAGCTGATGGGCGGGCCCGATCGAAGCGCTGCGGCGATCGAGGAGCTGCTCGAGGAGCTGCGGCCGCGCGCGTTCGCGATCGCCTACCGGATGCTCGGCAGCGTCAGCGAAGCCGAGGACGTCGTCCAGGAGGGCCTCTTGCGCCTCCATCGCGAGCTCGACTCGGGGACGGAGATCGCGTCCCCGGGGGCGTTCCTGGCGACGGTCGTGACCCGGCTCTCGATCGACGAGCTGCGCTCAGCGCGGGCGCGGCGCGAGACCTACGTCGGCGAGTGGCTGCCCGAGCCGGTGATCACCGATCCGGCGTCGGATCCGGCCGCGCAGGCGGAGATGGCCGACTCGCTCTCGACCGCGTTCCTGGTCCTGCTCGAGAGCCTCTCACCCGAGCAGCGGGCCGCGTTCCTGCTCCGCGAGGTCTTCGACTACCCCTACGACGAGATCGCCGAGATCGTCGGCCGCAACGAGACCACCGCCCGCCAGCTCGTCAGCCGCGCGCGGCGGCACGTCGGCGAGGGCCGGCCGCGGTTCGAGGTCTCGCGCGAGGAGGGCCAGCGGCTCGCCGAGCGGTTCATCGACGCCGCGGCCGGCGGCGACCTCGAGGCGCTCGAGGCCGTGCTCGCCGAGGACGTCTCGCTGCACGGCGACGGAGGCGGCAAGGTGCCGGCGCTCGCGCGGGCGCTCTACGGCCGCAGCCGGGTCGCGAAGACGATCCGCAACTGGGGCCGCCAGCTCTCGCGGCTCGAGGGAGTGCGGTTCGAGCCGGCCGAGGTCAACGGCGGCCCCGGGGCGCGAACGGTCGACGCCGAGGGTCGCCTGCTGAGCGTGATCGCGTTCGACGTCGCCGAAGGCAAGATCCAGGCCGTCAACTCGGTCGTCAACCCCGACAAGCTCCGCCATCTCGGCGAGCTCGCCGACGCCGGCAGCCTGTTCCGCCGCCTGCGCTCCGCACAGCGTTGAGTCGCCGCCGCCCGCCGGGGCGCTGAGCCACGGCGGGTCGGTCTCCTCCGCGGGCGCCGGTCGCGAGCGCGGGCGGGAATACGATCCCGCCGGTGGCGGACCGAGCCGGCGTGCTGGAACCGAGCGAGGAGCGCGTGCGACCACTGAGGAGTGGAGCGGCGCTGCTGCCCCTGGTGCTGGCGACGATGGGCTCGCAGGCGCTGCTGGTCGTTCTCGCGCCGACGCTCGTCGACGTCGGGCGATCGCTCGACGCCTCCGTCGGCGCCGTCGGCCAGGCGCGGACGATCGCCGCGGCGGCGGCGATCGGCTGCTCGGCGGCGATCCCGGCGCTGCTCTCCCGGCTCGGGCTCCACGGCGTGCTCGCGATCGGAGTCGGCTTCGCGATCGTCGGCAGCGCCGCCGCCGCCGCCGCGCCGGCGCTCGCCGTCTACCTCGGCGCGCACGTGCCCGTCGGCGTCGGGATCGGGGCGATGCTCTCGGCAGGGTTCGCCGGCGTCGCCGCCTTCCCGGTTCGCGAGCGCACCTGGGCGATGGGCTATGTCGCCGCCGCAAACGCGCTCGCCTGGATCGTCGCCAACCCGGTGATCGGCACGCTCACCGACGCGGTCTCGTGGCGGGCCGGGCAGCTCGTCCCGGCGGTGATCGCCCTCGCCGCGCTCGCGGTGGCGCCGCGCGCGCTCCCGATCGCCTCCTCCCCGCTCCCCCGCGGCGCGCTTCGGACCTGCGCCGCCGAGCGCGGCGCCCGCCGCTGGGCGGGTGCCGAGATGCTCGCCTACTGCGCCTGGGCGGGCGGGCTGCTGACCTTCGTCGGCGCCTACTTCATCGAGCTCCACGGGACCTCGGAGGCGCTGACCGGAGTCCTCCTCGCCGGTGGCGCCTCCGCCTACCTGCTCGCGTCCGTGCGGACCGGGGCGCTCGCCGCGCGGTTCCCACGCGAGCCGCTGATGAGGGCCGCCGCGCTCGCGATGAGCGCCCTGTTCGTGCTCCTGTTCGCCCTCGAGCTCGGGCTGTGGCCGAGCTTCGCGCTGTTCTGCGCGATCGCGACCCTCGCCGGGGTCCGCACGCCGGCCTCGGCGGCGCTCGGGATGGCGCAGCTTCCCGGCCAGCCGGGGCTGATGATGGCCGTCCGCACCGGGACGACCCAGTTCGGCTACCTGCTCGGCGCCGCCGGATCCGGGCTCGTGCTCGCGCTCGCCGACTGGGAGGCGCTCGGCGCCTGCCTCGCGGTCGTGATGGTCGCCTCGGCGGGCGCGATGCGCGGCGTGCCCGATCCCGAAGGGCGTCCCGCGGCGGCGGGCTGAGGCCGTCGGGAATCCCGACGCGCGTCCGGAGGCGCCGGCGCGACGCTGCGGTCGAGGCCGCCGCGCGCGATCATCGCGGGGTGAGCGGGGACCCGGAAGGGCTGATCCTCTCGACCGACCACGTCGCCGCCCTCGCCGTCACCGCGGCGGCGTGCGTCGCGCTGCCGCTCGCGGCCCGGCGGCGTCCGGGCGCCTGGACGAGCTGGGCGCGCCGCGGCCTGGCGCTGTTCCTCGTCGGCTGGCTCGTCGCCGACCAGCTCTACCGGATCGAGCGCGGCACCTACTCGATCGACACGAACCTCCCGCTCGAGCTCACCAACGCCGTCACCCTGATCGCCGCGATCGCGCTCTGGACGGAGCGCCAGCTCGCGTTCGAGCTGACGTACTTCTGGGGCCTCACCGCCTCGCTCCAGGCGACGTTGACGCCGGGGCTCCGCGCCGACGAGGACTTCCCCGGCTTCTACTACTGGCACTACTTCGCCGTCCACTCGGGGGCGGTGGTCGCGGCGGTCCTGCTCGCGTTCGGCCTCGGGATGACCCCGCGCCGCGGCGCCGTCTGGAGGGTGTTCGCGATCACCGTCGCGTGGACCGCGCTGGTCGCGGTCGCGAACTTGATCACGGGCGGGAACTACATGTACCTGCGTGAGCGTCCGGCGACGTCGAGCCTGCTCGACGCGCTCGGCCCGTGGCCGCTCTACGTCTTCGCCACCGGCCTGGTCGGGCTGGCGATGTTCGCGCTCCTCGACCTCCCGTTCCGCCGCCGTCGCGCCCGCGCCTGACCGGCCGCGGCGGGCGTCGGTCTGCCCACCGGATCCGGTGGTACAGTCGTCCAGCCTCGGCCCGGGGCAGCCCTCGCCACCGGAGAGACCCGTGATCGGTCGCCTGATCCTCGTCCTGCTCGCCCTCGTCGCGCTCGCCGCGGTCTTCTACACCGGGATCTGGCAGATGTTCGTGCTGTTCGTCTGGCAGCACCCGATGCTCTCGTGGATGCCGATCCTGACCGCGATCCTCGTCGCCCAGCTCCTCCGGCTCGGGCAGGCGCTCGCGGGGCGCAACCTCCCCGACGTAGCGGGCCACGACTCGCGCCAGGCAATCCAGCTCGACCCGACCGGGATGCCGGTCGAGCTCGGGACGATGCCGACCCCGGCGCCCGGAATCGACGTCGCGCGGCAGCCGCCGCCCGGATCGGGTGCCAGGGTCCTGGCCGGGCTCGGCGCCGGGCTGGTCGTCCTCGTGGTCGGCCTCTACTTCACCCTGATCTCGCCGCCGGCGGTCGGACTCGAGGACATCGAGTACCGATTCGTCGACTCGCTTCCGGAGCGCACCCAGCCCCGGCTGCTGCCCCGCAGCGCCGTCCGCGACGACCCGAGGTTCGCCGACGCGAAGGAGATCCACCTCGCCCGCGACCCCGACACCGGCGAGCTGATGTGGACGGGCGAGT
>DATHVI010000113.1:0-17323 GCA_035461385.1 Solirubrobacterales bacterium | reverse complement strand
GGGGCGGGGCGTCGCCCCCCACCACGTATTCCATGCGGGAGCGGAGGAGGCGGCGGAGGTATTCATTCCGTGCGCTGCTCGCCGGCCTTCAGCAGCCGTTCGCGCAGCTCGCGCTCGTCTTCCGGCGAAGGGTCGAAGCGGGCGGGGTCGGGGAGCTGGTCGAGGCCGGAGAGGCCGAACAGGCGCTCGAACAGCGGCGTAGTGCGGTAGATCACGGCGCCGAAGCGCGAGCGGCCGGATTCCTCGATCAGGCCCCGCTCGGCCAGGGTCTGGACCGCCGACTCCGAGGAGACCCCGCGGATCCGCGCGATCTCCGGCCGCGACACCGGCTGGAGGTAGGCGACGATCGCAAGCGTCTCCGCCTGGGCCTGGGTGAGCGGCGGCGTCCGCGGTTTCGCCAGCAGTCGCCGGGCGGCGTCCTCGGCATCGGGGTGGGCGGCCAGCGACCAGCCACCCGCGACCTCGCGCAGCACCACGCCGCGCCCCTCGAGGTCGCCGGAGAGGGCATCGATCGCGCGGTCGATCTGGGCCTCGGTCACGTCGCAGGCCTCGGCGAGCTCCGCGATCGGGACCGGCTGCGGCGAGAGGAAGAGCAGCGCCTCGACCGTACGCTCGAGGTCAGTTGCCATGGCCCGCTCCGTTCGCGGCGGTGATCTCGATCGGCCCGAACGTCTCCCGCTGGCTCCAGGTCGCCTCGCCGCGCTTGTGCATCTCGAGCAGCGCGAACAGCGTCACCGCCTGGGTCAGCCGGTCGTCTGAGCCGAAGCTCTGGTCGAAGTCGATCCGCCCGTGCCCGGCGAGCAGGTCGCGGAGCACCCGCAGGCGCCGGTCGAGCGAGACCGTCTGGCGGATGTGGCTCGTATCCGGGGCCGGGGGAATCTGGAGCAGGTCGCCGATCGCCGCCGCGAGGCGGTCGGGCTCGTACGCGGGGCGAGCGGCTTCGAGCGCCACCCGGCGCAGCTCAGGCGGCAGCGGCGCGGCCCGGTAGAGGTAGCGCCGGCCGTCCGCGAACCGCTCCGCCAGGTGCGCGGCGGCTCCGCGGTAGCGCCGGTACTCGAGCATCCGCGCAAGCAGCTCCTCGGCCGCCTCCTCGGGTGCGAGCTCGGGCTCGTCCGCCTCGGCGACCGGGAGCAGCAGCCGCGACTTGAGCTCGAGCAGCGACGCGATCAGGACGAGGAACTCCGTCGCCGCCTCGAGGTCGAGCTCGCCGCGCTCCTCAACCAGCGCGAGGTAGGCGACGACGATCTCGCCGAGCTCGACCTCGGCGAGGGGGACCTCCTCGCGGAGGACGATCGTCATCAGGAGGTCGAACGGGCCGGCGAAGACGTCGAGGTCTAGGTCGAGCTCGGATGCCCTCATCGCCGCGACAGACTAGAGAGCCTCCCGGTCGGCCCTGCCCGGCGCCCTAGCCGGCCAGCGGCAGCTCGTCGCGCTTGCGGGCGACGAAGCCGTTGTAGTAGAGCGGCTCCCCGGCCGTCGAGAGCCGGTGACGGTAGCGGCGCTCGGCGGCGATCTCGAGCGCCCCGTCGTCGATCGAGCGGCGGATCAGCCGCGAGAACCCGGTCTCGTCCTCGTCGTCGAGGAAGTCCTCCTTGATGTTGAAGACCACCCAGCCGTCGGGCTCGACCAGCTCCGCCGCCCGGGTGAAGGCGATCGGCGGGATGTCGCCGAAGCCGAGCGCCGCGACCGTCGTCAGGCAGTTGAAGCCGCGCGAGGCGAGGTCGTCGACGGTTCCGTCGTCGAGCTTGGTGATGTCGCCGACGACGTAGTCGTCGTAGATCCCGGGCCGGTCGCGCTCGGCGGCGGCGGCCGCCTCTGGGAGCAGATCGGCGCCGACGATCGTCTCGGCGCCCAGATCGTGAAGCTCGGCGCCCATCATCCCGTTGCCGGCGCCGAGGTCGAGGACGCGAAGGTCCTCCTCGGGGAAGCGCCGGCGCTCGAGGCAGGCCGCGAGCAACCCGCGCAGAGTCCGTGGCGAGGCGCACTCGAGCTCGTCGTAGAACAACCGCTCGTAAAGGCCCGGGATCTCGTAGATCTCCTCGTAGTCGTGGAAGCGGATCCGCCGGCGCTCGCGGCCGATCATCACCTCGCACCATTCCTCGTCCTGGGCGACGCCGCCGTCGCCGAGCTTCACTTCGAGCTCCTGTGCGGTCGTCGGCGACCCGGCCCCGCCGGCCTCCCTTCTCGCTCCGTTGCCGTCGCGTCCCCCGTCGCCATGCGGTTCGGCGGCCTCGACGATCGTTCGCCTCCCTTCTCGTTCACCCCCCGGGACCGGGCCCGATTCCCATCGCGTCCCTCACCTCCACGAGCGTTGGCGAGGCGATCGCGCGCGCCTTCTCGGCGCCCGCGGCGAGCGTCGACTCGAGCGTCGCCTCGTCGGGCCGCAGCTCACGATAGCGATCGCGCGTCGGCGCCAGGAAGTCGACGACCGAGTCGGCCACCGCGCGCTTGAAGTCGCCGTAGCCGGACCCCTCGAACTCGGCCTCGATCTCCTCGGGCCGCGAGTCGCGGACCGCGGCGAGAACCTCGATCAGGTTGCTGATCCCGGCCTTCCCGGGACCGCGGACCACCTCCGAACCGGAGTCGGTGACCGCGCTCATCACCTTCTTGCGCACCGTGTCGGGCTCGTCGAGCACGTAGACGGTCCCGGCCGCGGTGCCACCGGTGGTCGTCATCTTCGACTCCGGGGCCTGGAGGTCCATGATCCGCGCTCCGACCTCGGGGATCCGGTGCTGAGGCTCGACCAAGGTCTCGCCGAAGCGCTCGTTGAAGCGGCGTGCGATCTCTCGCATCAGCTCGATGTGCTGGCGCTGGTCCTCGCCGACGGGCACCTCGTCCGCCTTGTAGGCGAGGACGTCCGCGGCCTGGAGCACCGGATACAGGAACAGCGCCGCGGAGACGAGCTCGCGCTGGCGCGCCGACTTCTCCTTGAACTGATGCATCCGATTGAGGTCGCCGTGCGCAGTGACGGCCGAGAGCAGCCAGCAGAGCTCGGTGTGCTCGCGGACGTCGGACTGGCGGAAGAGGATGCAGCGGTCGGGGTCGAGCCCGGCGGCTAGGAGCATCGCCGTCGTGTCGTAGAGGCTCTCCCGCAGCCCGGCGGGATCGTGCGGGACCGAGATCGCGTGGAGGTCGACGATGCAGTAGATCGCCTCACCGCGATCCTGTCCCTCGACGTACTGCTCGATCGCTCCGATGTAGTTGCCGAGGTGCTTGCGGCCGGTCGGCTGGATGCCGCTGAAGATCCGGCGTGCGGTGGATTCGGTCGCCTCCATCGGGCGCGCACTATACGTGCGCGCGTGCGGCGGGCCGCTCCGCGTCCGCCGGCGTCCGGCCGCACCCGCCCGCCCAGCTTCTGCATCGACCGAACGGCAATCCGCAATCTGCTCAGATAATCGAGCCGATGGCCGACACCGCCCGACTGCTGATCTCCTGCCCCGACCGCCCCGGGATCGTCGCCGCGGTATCCGGCTTCCTGTTCCGCCACGGCGCGAACATCGTCACCTCCGACCAGTACTCGATCGATCCCGAGGGCGGGCGGTTCTTCATGCGGATGGAGTTCTCCGACGCCGGGCTCGACCTCGCCGACACCGATCTCGCGGAGGCGTTCAGGACCGATGTCGCCGAGCGCTTCGAGATGGAATGGCGGATGTCGCCCGCGGGCGAACGCAAGCGAATCGCGATCCTCGCCTCGAGCTACGAGCACTGCCTGCTCGACCTGCTGTGGCGGTGGCGCCGCGGTGAGCTCGACGGCGACGTCACGCTCGTCGCCTCCAACCACCCCGACCTCGCCGAGGACGTCAGCCGGTTCGGCGTCCCCTTCGACCACGTCCCGGTGTCCCCGGCTCGCAAGGCCGAGGCCGAGGAGCGCCTGCTCGAGCTGCTCGCCGGCGAGGTCGACGTCGTCGTCCTCGCCCGCTACATGCAGATCCTCTCCGGGCCGTTCCTCAACCGCGTCGGCGTCCCGGTGATCAACATCCACCACTCGTTCCTGCCCGCGTTCATCGGCCGCGACCCCTACGGCGAGGCGTACCGGCGGGGGGTGAAGATCATCGGCGCCACCGCCCACTACGTCACCGAGGAGCTCGACGCCGGGCCGATCATCGCCCAGGACACCGCCGACGTCTCCCACCGTCACACGGTCGAGGACCTGACCCGGCTCGGCGAGGACATCGAGCGCGTCGTCCCGCCCGGGCGGTCAAGCTCCACCTCGCCGACCGGACGATGGTCCACGAGAACCGGGCGGTCGTCTTCTGACGACCGTGGGCGCGGCTCCGCTGAGCCTCACCGCGCCGGATCCCGAGAGCTCTGACAATGCCGGTGATGCCGACCCTCCGGCCAGTAGCCCCCGCCGATGCGCGACCGATCGCCGAGATCCACGTTCGCGCCTGGCGGACGGGTTACCAGGGCATCGTCGGCGATCACGTCCTCGGCCGGCTGTCGGTCGACGCGCGCGAGCGCCGGTGGGCGGAGGTCCTCGCCGGCGAGGGACGACCCTATTCGACGCTGGTCGCGGTCGGGGAGGGCGGCGAGATCGAGGGCGTCTGCACGACCGCCGCCCCCAGCCGCGACGATGACGCCGACCCGCGAACCGCCGAGGTCGCGGCCACCTACGTCGACCCCGCGAGGTGGCGGTCGGGAGCCGGCACCGCGCTTATGCGCGCCGCGCTCGCCGAGCTCCGCGAGGGCGGCTACCGCATCGCGACGCTTTGGGTCCTGGAGCGCAACGACCAGGCGCGCTCCTTCTACCGCTGGTTCGGCTTCGAGCCCGACGGCGCCACCGGCGAGGCGGCGGGGGCGAGCGAGCCGACGGTGCGGCTTCGAGCCCGCCTCGACGGGCTGCTGCTGCGCCCGCTCGCTCGGGGCGACGAGGGTCGGCTCCTGCGCATCCTCGAGCGCCCCGAGGTTGCGCGATGGTGGGATCGGCCGGAGCCGGGGTTTCCGTGGACCGACATCGACCCGGACACGAGGCGGCTCGCGGTCGAGCTGGACGGGGAGCTGGCCGGGATGGTCCAGTTCTCGGAGGAGCCCGATCCCAAGTACCGCCACGCGTCGATCGACCTCTTCCTCGACCCCGCCCGCCACGGTCGCGGGATCGGCACCGAGGTGGTGGGCCGCGTCGTCCGACACCTGCTCTTCGACCGCGGCCACCACCGGATCACGATCGACCCGGCGACCTCGAACCACGCCGCGATTCGCGCCTACGAGAAGGCCGGGTTTCGCAGAGTCGGGGTCATGCGCCGCCACGAGCGCGACGCAGGGGGCGAGGGTTGGCACGATGGACTGCTGATGGAGCTGGTCGCCGACGAGGCGGCCTGATCGCGACGGCGATCACGGCGGCGGTCGCCAGACGCCGGCAAGCCGCAGCGCGTGGCCGGGGTCGGTGAAGCCCTCGCCCCTCACCACCAGCCCGTCCTCGACCTCGAACACCCAGCCGAGCGTGATCGGGGCCCCGGGCTCCCCCGCGCCGCTGACGCGCCGTACCTCGCCGATCACCGCCACCCCGGACGGGCCGTCCCGGTACTCGAGCGCGCGAACCTCGACCCGCCGGTCGGATCCGGCGAGCCGCGCCGCCCAGCGGCGGACGCCGTCGTGGCCGTGGAAGCTGCCGCCGCCGCTCCACACCGAGGGCAGCCATTCGGCGTCCGCGGAGACGTAGGCGAGCGAGCGCTCGAGGTCTCCCTCCTCCCAGGCGCTGAACATCGCCCGAACGAGCTCGACGTCTTCACGCGACACCGGCGTTCAGCGTAGCCTCCGGGCCGCGGGAGATGGGAGGAGAGCGACAGCTCCGCCGGCGCCTCACCGCCCCGGTCGACGGGGCGTCGGTGGCGGTGGTCAGGATCGCCCTCGGGCTGCTGCTCGCAGCCGAGGCGCTCAACTACCTCGCCACCGACTGGATCGCGGTCTCGTTCCTCGATCCCGACTACCACTTCACCTGGGGGCTGGTCGACTGGATCCGGCCATGGCCGGGGATCGGGATGTACGTCCACTTCGCGATCCTCGGCGTGCTCGCGCTCTGCCTTGCGGCCGGGGTCGCCCACCGGGTCGTCGCGCCGCTGGTCGTGGTCGGGTTCGGCTACGTCTTCCTGCTCGACAAGGCCGAGTACCTGAACCACTTCTACGCCGCGCTCCTCCTCCTCGCCCTGATCGCTGCGGCGCCGTCCGACCGCGCCCTCTCCGTCACCGCCCTGCGTCACCCCGACCAGCCGCGAACGGTGCCGGCCTGGGCGGTGTGGATGCTCCGCTTCCAGCTCGGCGTCGTCTACTTCTACGCCGGGATCGCGAAGCTGAACGGGGACTGGTTCGCCGGCGAGCCGATGGGAATCTGGCTCGCCGAGCGCTCCGACCTGGCCCTCGTCGGCCCGCTGCTCGAGGCGTCGTGGGCGGGGCTCGCGTTCAGCTGGGGCGGGCTCGCCTTCGACCTGCTGATCGTCCCGCTGCTGCTGTGGCGACGGACGAGGTTGTTCGCGTACTGCCTCGCCGTCGCGTTCCACGTCACCAACTGGATCGTCTTCGACATCGGGATCTTCCCGCCGATGATGATCGCCGCGACGACGGTGTTCTTCGCCCCCGACTGGCCGCGACGGGTGTGGTCGCGGGCGCGGCGAACGGCTCCTCGGCTGCGCGGAGCGGCGCGACCGGCCTCGCAGCCCGCCGGCGCGGGCCCGGACGCGGTGCCGGGGGAACGCCCGCCGCGCTGGACGTCCGGGCTGCTCGTCCCCGCGCTCGCCACCTGGATCGCGATCCAGCTCCTCGTCCCGCTCCGCCATCACCTCTATCCCGGCCTCGTCCATTGGACCGAGGAGGGCCACCGGTTCTCGTGGCACATGAAGCTTCGCGACAAGCGGGGCCAGGCGCGCTTCTACGGCGTCGACCGGCGGACCGGCGAGCGCCGGCGGCTCGACCCGCTCGAGCTGATCACCCGGCGCCAATACCTCCAGGCCTCCGTGCGACCGGACATGCTCGTCCAGCTCGCGCACCACCTCGGCGAGCGTGAGCGCGAGGCGGGCCGCGACGTCGAGGTCCGGGTCGAGGCGGTCGTCTCGCTCAACGGCCGCCCGGCCCGCCACATCGTCGACCCCGACCGCGACCTCTCGGCCGTCCCGCGCACGATCCGCGCCGCCGACTGGATCGCGCCGGAGCCCCCGCGCCGGGGATGAGCGCGGGGCCGGCGTTCGGTGCGCGATTTAGCCGCCGATAGCGGTCGAACCCCGGACTCACCGGCTTCGATCGCTCACGGCGGCGATTCAGCGGCGCCGGCTCCGCTGAGCGCCGCGGGGGCCTCCTCGAGCGCCGGCGCCTCGGTGATGCGGCCGCACTCCCCGGCGGGCGCGGCACGGGGAACGTTCTCGGGCTCGGGCTCGGTCGGGTGCTCGGGGTTGCGGACGCCGGCGAGCGAGATCAGGCCGCCGAGCGCCATCAGCGCCGCCGAGACCCAGATCCCGGTCGCGAACGCCGACTCCGACGCCGAGGTGATCTCCTCGACCACCGTCGCCCGCTCGCCGGCGGGAACCTCCTCGCCGTTGGCGCCCGCGAGCGGCTGCGCCTTCGCGTCCTCGACCGCGGCGGCCGCCTCGGCGCTGAGCGCGCCGGCGGGAAGCGCCTCGTCGACCGTCGCCGTGAACTGGCCCGAGATCACCGCCCCGAGGGCGGCGATCGCGAGCAGGCCGGCGATCCTCGAGACGGCGTTGTTCGCACCCGACGCGATCCCCGCCTGGCGCTCGGGCACCGAGTCGAGGACGGTGGTGGTGAGCGGGGCGACGGTCACCGAGAGGCCGACCCCGAACGGGATCAGCGCCGGCAGCACGTCGGTGAGGTAGTTCGGGTCGCGATCGACGCGGACGAGCAGCGCGACGCCGACCGCGGCGATCAGCGGGCCCACTCCCATCGGCAACCGCGGGCCGATCCTCCCCGCAAGCGCCCCGAACCGCGACGAGAGGAAGAACATCAGGATCGTGATCGGGGTCGTCGCCGCTCCCGCCTCGAACGGCGTGTAGCCCGAGACCTGCTGGAGGTAGATCGTGAGGAAGAAGCTGCCGCCCATCAGCGACGCGTAGACGCACAGCGTCGCCAGGTTGACGACGAGGAAGTTGCGGATCCGAAACAGCGCCAGCTCGAGCATCGGAGCGCGGGTGTGCGACTCCCACCAGACGAAGGCGACCAGGGCGGCGATGCCGATCGCGAGCGGCGCCCAGACCAGAGGGTCGCCCCAGCCGCGGGTCGGCTGCTCGATCAGCGCCAGGATCGGCCCGCCGAGGCCGACCGCGGAGAGCACGATTCCGGCGCCGTCGATCCCGGGGCAGGCCTCGGGATCGGAGCTCTCGGAGACTGCGATCCGGGTCACCCAGATCGTCGCGGCCAGCAGCGGCACGTTGATCCAGAAGATCCAGCGCCAGTCGAGCTCGATCAGCAAGCCCCCGGCGGCGGGACCGATCAGGGTCGAGATCCCCGCCCACGCGGTCCAGACGCCGACCGCCCGGCCGCGCGCCTCGCCCTCGAACGTCGCCGCGAGGATCGCGAGCGAGCCCGGGACGAGCAGCGCCCCGGCGCAGCCCTGGAGGGCTCGCGCGGCGATCAGCAGCTCGACGTTGGGAGCGATCGCGCAGAGCACCGAGGTGACCGCAAAGCCGAACAGCCCGATCGAGAACAGGCGCCGGCGCCCGTAGAGGTCCCCGAGCGACCCGCCGACGAGGAGCAGCGCCACCAGCGCGAGCAGGTAGGCCTCGACCACCCACTGCTGCCCGGCGAGCCCGGTGTCGAGATCGCGCTGGATCGCCGGCAGCGCGACGTTGACCACCGTCGAGTCGAGGAACACGATCCCGGTGCCGAGGATCGTCGCGATCAGGGTCAGCCGCTGGTCGCGCGTCACGCAGGGCAGTCTCCCAGGTCGATCCGATCACCGCCGCTCGCGCGCGGGACCTCCGCGCCCCCCGGACCCGTATCACCGGCAGCACCGACGTGAGGAGGATGAGATGACGCCCGCGGTTCGAATCCGGGGAGGTGGAGGATGGGGTTCGCTCGGTTGACGGTGGTGGTCCTCGCCGCCCTCGTGCTGGCGATGCTCGGAATCTGGGGGCCCAACGGCGAGGTTTTCACTGATCCCCCCCTCCGCGGGGAGCATCGAACGCCCGCGAGTCGGGCAGATGCCGGATCGAGTCCCGGGCAGGACCTGCCGCGAGCAGAGCGGGCTCGCACCGGCCGCGCGATCGTCGAGCTCCGTCGCGTCGTCTCCGCCGGGCCGGGAGAAGTGCGGCACACCGAGGTGATGCTCGGGGACTCCGTCCTTGGGCGTCCGATCCGTGCGCGCGCGTTCAACGGGCTCGGGCGCAAGCCGCTGGTCCTCGTCGTCGGCTGCATCCACGGCGACGAGTGCGCCGCCGCCCCGGTCGTCTGGACGATCGGCGGTTGCCCGCCCGGCGGCGACGGCCTGATCGTCGTCCCGACCCTGAACCCGGATGGACGCGCAACCCGCGACCGCGCGAACGCCCGCGGCGTCGACCTGAACCGGAACTTCGCCTCGGACTGGCGTCCCTCGGGGGAGGCCGGTGATCCCGAGCATCCCGGCCCCGAACCCTTCTCGGAGCCCGAGACCCTGGTCGCCCGGATGCTGATCGAAGGCCTGCGCCCGGATCTGACGATCTGGTTCCATCAGCAGGCCGACCCGATGGTCCGCGCCTGGGGGCCGAGCGTGCCCGCGGCCCGGCGGTACGCGCGACTCGCGGGCATGCCCTTCCGCCGGATGCGATGGCTCCCCGGCACCGCCCCGCGCTGGCAGAACACGCACCATCCGGGCACGAGCTCGTTCGTGGTCGAGCTGTCGGTCGAGGCGCGGGACCGCGACATCGCCGGCCACGTCTCAGCGATCCGGGAGCTCGCGCGATCGATCGATCGGGGGGCCGCTTGACGGCGTTCGCGGAGGTACGCCGCCCGCTGCCCGTCGCCGCGGGACAATCCCGGTGCCGCATGAGTGCGAGCACGGCTTCCTCACCGCTGCGCACGTTCGGCGGCGGGCTCGCAAGCCGCCGCGAGGCGGCGCTCGTCCGCGACGCCCAGCGAGGCTCCGAGGAGGCGCTCGAGGAGCTCTTTCGCCGCCACTGGCGGCGGGCGCACCGGGCTGCGTTCCTCGTCGTCGGCGATCCCGCGGCCGCCGAGGACATCGCCCAGGAGTCGTTCCTCGCCGCGATCCGCGCCCTCGACCGCTTCGACCGGCGGCGGCCGTTCGGCCCCTGGCTTCACCGGATCGCCGTCAATCGTGCGATCGACCACGCGCGGGCCCGCAACCTGCGAGCGGAGAGCGAGCTCCCCGAGCTCGGCGTCGCCGAGTCGGCCGGTGAGCGGATCTCGGACGAGCTGTTCGCGGCGCTGGGCGGGCTGACGCCGGAGCACCGGGCCGTGGTGGTTCTCCGCCACCTGCTCGGGTACACCCCGGGCGAGATCGGAGGCATCCTCGGGATCCCCCGGGGAACGGTGAACTCGCGGCTGCGCCGGGCCCTCGATCGACTCCGCCCCGCGATCGAAAGCGAGGAAGGTTGAGCCGCGCCGATCGCCGCGAGCTCGAGCGCCGGCTGCGCGAGGCCCCCCTTCCGGACGAGGCCGGGGCCGAGGAGCGGGCCTGGCAGCTCGTCCGGGCCGGGTACGCCGGGCGGGCGCCGATGCCGCGGCGAGCGCCGCTGCGGGGGATCGCGGTCGCCGCGGGCGCCGCCGTGCTCGCGCTGGCGATCGGCCTCAGCCCGGCCGGGGCGAAGGTGGCGGACTTCGTCGGCGACGTGGTGGGGATCGGCGCCACCGAGCCCGAGCCTGGCATCGGCCGCCTGCCGGCTCCCGGCGAGCTCCTGGTCGAGGCTGGCGACGGGGCGTGGATCGTCCGCGCCGACGGCTCGAGGCGGCGGCTCGGCGACTACGACGAGGCCATCTGGTCGCCGCACGGCCGCTACGTCGCCGCGACCGACGGGCGCCAGCTCGTCGCGGTCGACCCGCAGGGCGACGTCCGGTGGACCATCACCGCGCCACGCGTGGTCCGAGCCCCGCGGTGGTCCGGCACCGACGTCGACACCCGGATCGCGTACCGCAGTGGCGACGACCTCTGGGTCGTCGCGGGGGATGGCACCGGCGCCCGGCGGCTGGCAAGCCGGGTCGCTCCGCGCGCCCCGGCCTGGAGGCCGGTCCCGGACGCGAACCTGGGACCGTCCCGGCCGCTTCACGTCGTCGCCTACCGGACTTCATCGGGAAGGGTCCGCGCGGTCGACGCCGACAGCGGCACACCGGTTCCGGTCCGTCCCCGCGACCGAACCGCCCTGCCACCGCTTCCGCGTGGAGCCGGTGCGTCCGGTCAGTCGGTCCGCGGACCGAGCGGCGGGACGGCCGTGCTGCGGCGTCGCGACCGGGCCACGGCGCTCGTGATCAGGCTCCCAGGCGGGCGCGGGCGCGCGATCGGCATGCCGCCGGGGCCGCTCACCGGCCCGACCTGGTCACCGGACGGGCGCTGGCTCGCGGTCGGCTGGCCCGAGGGCGATCAGTGGCTCCTGATCCGCGCCGAGCGGCCGCGGCGGATCGTCGCCTACAGCGAGATCACCCGTCAGTTCCATCCCGGCGAGGGCGGCGGCGGAGAGTTCCCGCGGATCAGCGGCTGGATTCTTCCCGAGCGCTAGCGGTGGCCTCGTCGCGCTCGGCGGGCGCCTGATCCGGGTCGGGCGCGACCTCGTCGAGGAACAGGTCGATCGCCTCGTGGATCACGTCGTGAAGCGAGCGCCCCTTGCGCCGCGCGACCTCGTGGAGCTGCTCGTGCTGGTCGTCGGTGAGATCTACGTGGGTTCGGTTCATCTCCATGGATGATCGCGCATCGGCGCAGGCGGGGATCGTCGAGTGAATGGTTGGGGGGAACATGCGCCCCGAATCGCGCAGTCGCCGGCGACCGGCCCTACGGCTCCGGCGGGTCGCGGAGCTGGTGGGCAGGAGTGAAGAAGTTGCGGGAGGCGAGGGTCGTGGCGAGCAGGGAGGAGATCGCGACGCTGCCGAGCAGGGTCCAGAGCAGGATCAGCTGCAGGCGGACGGCGTCAACCGGGTCGGCGCCGGCGAGCAGCATCCCGACCATCGTCCCGGGGAAGAAGATCAGGCCGGTGGTCTTGGTCGAGTCGACGAGGGTGATCGTTCCCGAGCGCAGGCTGCGACGGACGCTCGGGGCCACCGCCTCGCCCGACGTCGCCCCGAGCGCGAGGGTCGCCTCGATCTCGGCCGCGCGGTCGGAGACCTCGTCGCCGAGCCGGTTGAGCGCGACTGCGGCCGCGGTCATCGCGTTGCCGACGACCATCCCCCCGACTGGGACGAGGAAACGCGGCTCGGGGTCGAAGATCCCGAGCGCGACGACGAGGCCAAGCGTGGTCGTGCCGGCGAGGGCGAGGGCGACGAGCAGCGGCCAGAACGCGTCGGGGACCCGCCGCGCCCGGGCCCGTGCCTGGAAGGCGCCGAAGACAACCATCACCGCGATCAGGGCGAAGACGAGGACGAGGCTGTCGGCGTCGAAGATCGCCTGGATCACGTAGCCGATCGCGATCAGCTGGACCATCGAGCGGACGACCGCGACCGCGATGTCGCCTTCGAGCTCGGTCCGGCGCCAGAGCGAGACGGCAACCGCGACCGCGACCAGGACGAGGCTCGCGGCGACCTCGCCGAGGCTGATGCTGATCCCGACCTGCTCCATCAGGCCCCGATCAGCTCGGCGACCGGGCCCTCCTCGACGACCCGGCCGGCGTCGATCCGCACTACCCACTCGGACATCCGCCGCGCCTGGACGAGGTCGTGGGTGACGAGGACCGTCGAGACATCGACCCGCGAGCGCAGGTCGCGCAGGGTGCCCTCGACCGCGGCACGGGCGCCGGGATCGAGCGCCGAGGTCGGCTCGTCGAGGAGCAGCACCCTCGGCTCCAGCGCGAGCGCCCGGGCGAGCATCGCGCGCTGGCGCTCGCCGACCGAGAGCCGCAGCGCGTCGCGCCCGGCGTACGAGCCGTCGAGGCCCGCGAGGTCGAGCAGGCGCTCGATGTCGGGGTCTGTGCCGGCGTGGCGGGCCGCGAAGCGGATGTTGCCGGCGACCGTGCCCTCGAGCAGCGCGGGGAGCTGGGGTACGAGCGCGACCTCGCGCCGGAGCTCGAGGACGTCGCGGTCGCGAACGTCGACCCCCTCGAACAGCACCTGTCCCGAGTCCGGGTCGGCGAGTCGGTTGAGCAGCCGCAGGAGGGTCGACTTGCCGCTCCCGGAGGGGCCCGCGACGCAGGTCGCCCCCCGCGGAAGCCGGGCTTCGATCCCGCGCAGGACCTGCCTGCCGGCACGGGTGAAGCTGACGTCCTCGAGCTCGAACAGCACCCCGCGGCCCTCCGTCAGTGCCGGAAGTGGACGAACAGCCGGCCGAAGTTCTTCGAGTCCTTCTCGACCCGGTGATAGCGGCGGCGCACGTCCTTGCGGTCGAGGTACCGCAGCACCCGCTTCTTCAGCTGTCCCGATCCCTTGCCGGGGATGATCTCGACCGTCTTCGCCCGCTTGCGCTCGGCCTCGTCGATGATCTCCTCGAGCGCCCGGTCGATGTCGCGGCCGCGGTTGTGGATGTCGTGCAGGTCGAGCTTCAGCTTCATCTCTCGGGCTCTGCCGGCGCGAACGCCCCCGGGGCGGCCAAGGATATGGCCAATCCCGGAGCCGGCTCCGGTCTGCCCATAATCGAACCGTGGCCGACGCGACCCCGATGCCCGATCGGATCAGCCCGATGCTCGCCCGCGAGGCGGACGACGTGCCGAAGGGCGAGGGTTGGGCGTTCGAGCTCAAGTGGGATGGGGTCCGCGCCCTCGCCCACCTCGACGGCGGCGTCACAACCGTTCGCGGACGCCGCGGCGACGAGATCGGGTTCCGCTACCCGGAGCTCGAGCCGGTCGCGCGCGAGGTCGGCCGCCGCGCGGTGCTCGACGGCGAGATCGTCTCCTTCGACCCCGAGGGACGCCCGAGCTTCGGGCGCCTGCAGCAGCGCATGGGCCTCGCGAACGAGCTCCTGATCGAGCGCCGGGCCGGCGAAGCGCCGGTCACCTACGTCGCCTTCGACCTGCTCTGGCTCGATGGCGACTCGCTGGTCGCCGAGCCTTACGCCCGTCGCCGCGAGCTGCTCGCCGAGCTCGGCGTCGACGGTCCCGCATGGCAGGCGCCCGGCCACCGGGTCGGCGACGGCGACGCGCTCTTCGAGCTCGTGCGCGCGCGCCGGCTCGAGGGCGTCGTCGCGAAGCGGCTCGAGAGCCCCTACCGGCCGGGCCGGCGCAGCGGCGACTGGCTCAAGGTCAAGTGCCGGCGGCGCCAGGAGCTCGTGATCGGCGGCTGGATGCCCGGGGAGGGCGCCCGGGCCCGAGCGGTCGGGTCGCTACTCGTCGGTTACTGGGACGCGACTCCGCAGGAGGCGGCGCGCCTCGGTCGCGAGCAGCGGCTCGTCTACGCCGGCGGCGTCGGCAGCGGGTTCACCGACGCCGGGCTCGCCGAGCTGACCGCCGTCCTCGACCCGCTCCGCCGTCCGGAGAGCCCGTTCGAGCTCGGCTGGAGCCCGGAGGTCAAGTACGCAGCCCGGATCCGCGAGCGCGGCCCGCTGGTCTGGTGCGAGCCGCGGACCGTCTGCGAGGTCGAGTTCACCGCCTGGACCCACGAGGACACGCTCCGCGCGGCGGTGTTCCGGGGCCTTCGCGACGACAAGGACCCGCGCGAGGTGATCAGGGAGCGATGAGCGCGCCCCCGTCCCGCGCCGGGTGAGGCGGATTTTGCATCGCTGCGCTACAAGATCCGCCTCACCCCGAGCCCGGCGTCGACGACTGGACTGCGGAGGCGGGCGCAAGATCGCGCGCACGATGCCGTGCGCCGACGTTTGCCGGCAGGAAGGCAGCGGTAACCTGCAAAGCAGAGGACGATGCCACGCGCAATCTGGTCAGGTTCGGTCAGCTTCGGGCTCCTCAACGTGCCCGTGAAGCTCTATTCAGCCGTCGCCAAGAAGTCGGTCAGCTTTCGCGAGCTCCGCGCCGAGGACGGCTCCCGGATCCGCCACAAGCGGGTCGCCGAGGCCGACGGCGAGGAGGTCTCCTACGACGACATCGTCAAGGGCTACGAGCTCGCCCCCGACCAGTACGTGATCATCACCCGCGAGGAGCTCGAGGAGCTCGACCCGAAGCGGACGCGGGCGATCGAGATCCAGGACTTCGTCGACCTCGACGAGATCGACCCGATCTACTTCAACCATCCCTACTACCTCGGGCCGGACAAGGGCGCCGAGAAGCCCTACGCGCTGCTGACCAAGGCGATGGCCGAGTCGCGCAAGGTCGCGATCGCCCGCTTCGTGCTCCGCAACAAGGAGCATCTCGCCGCGATCCGGCCGATGGACGGGGTGCTGACGATGGCGACGATGCGGTTCGCCGACGAGGTCGTCTCGCCGGAGGAGATCGGCGAGGCGGTCGAGGCCGACGGCGAGAAGCCGCGCAAGCGCGAGCTCGAGATGGCGAAGTCGCTGATCGAGTCGCTGACCGCGCAGTTCGACCCGTCGAGCTACCGCGACGAGTACCGCGAGGAGCTGCTGGCGCTGATCGAGCGCAAGGCGCGCGGCGAGGAGCTCGTCGAGTCGGTCTCCGAGGAGCCGCAGCCGACGAAGGCGCCGGACCTGATGGCGGCGCTCGAGGAGAGCCTCGCCGCGGTCAAGGGGGAGGACCTCGCCGAGGGCGCGAAGCCCGACGGGCGCGGCAAGCGAAAGGCGCCGGCGAAGTCGAAGTCGAGTGGGGCGACTAAGTCGAAGTCGAAGTCGGGCACCGGGTCGCGATCGTCGACCGCCAAGGGCACGAAGAAGAGCCGATCGCGAAGCAAGGCGAAAGCAGCCAAGTAGAGGTCGACGGGCGCGAGATCGCGCTCACCAACCTCGACAAGGTGCTCTGGCCGGCGGCCGGGTTCACCAAGGCGCAGGCGATCGACTACTACGCCCGCGTCGCCGAGACGATCCTCCCCCACCTCCGCGGCCGCCCGCTGACGCGGGTGCGGTTCCCGGACGGGACCGAGTCGCAGCGCTTCTACGAGAAGCGCGCCCCGTCGCACACCCCCGACTGGGTCGAGACCGCGGCGATCGAGATGGGGACCGCCGGGGTGATCGATTTCATCGTCTGCGACGACAAGCCGACGCTGATCTGGCTCGCCCAGCTCGCGGCGCTCGAGCTCCACCCGTCGCTCGCCCTCGCCGCCGACCCCGACCGGCCGACGGTGGTCGCCTTCGACCTCGACCCCGGGGCGCCTGCGTCGATTGTCGAGTGCGCCCGGATCGCCCTCCGCCTGCGCGAGCTCTTCGACCGGCTCGGGGTCGAGGCGTTCCCGAAGACCTCGGGCTCGAAGGGCCTTCAGATCTACCTGCCGCTGAACGGCGACGTCGACTTCGACGCGACCAAGGACTTCGCGCGCGCGGTCGCCCAGGCGCTCGAGCGCTCCGAGCCCGAGCTCGTCGTCTCGCGGCAGAAGAAGGAGCTGCGGAAGGGCAAGGTGCTCGTCGACTGGGGCCAGAACGACCGCGCGAAGACGACGGTCGCCGTCTACTCGCTGCGCTGCCGCGAGCGCCCCTGGGTCTCCACACCCCTGACCTGGGACGAGGTCGAGGCGCTCGCCGAGGAGGGGGACCCGGAAGCGGTCCGGTTCGAGGCCGCCGACGTGATCGAGCGGATCGACGATCACGGCGACCTCTTCGCCCCGGTGCTCGAGCTCGAGCAGGCGCTCCCGGCGGCGGCCCCGGCCGCCTGACCGCCGCCCGCCGGAGGCGCTGCGCCTGGCGCGCTGACGCCCCCTAGCCGCCGCGAGCGGCCGGGCTCGACCCCGTCGCGAGCGCCCGCTCGACCGCGGCGACCGCGCCGGCGGGGTCGGCGACGACCTCGATCCCCGGCGCTTGCGCCATCGGGCCGACTCCCTTGACGGTCCAGGAGTCGAGCGCAATCACCGGCCGGCCGATGCGGCGGGCGAACGCGATCTCGGACAGCGTCCCCCACTCGCCCCCGATCGCGACCACGGCGTCGCCTGAGGCGACCACCGCGAGATTGCGCGCGTAGCCGACGCCGGTCGCGACGACGTGGGTGCAGTGCGGGTTCGCCGCCGCCGGGTCGTCGCCCGGGATGATCCCGATCACGTCGCCGCCGGCGCCGGCGGCGCCGCGGGCCGCCGCCTCCATCACGCCGCCGAGCCCGCCGCAGACGACGGCGATCCCGGCCTCGGCGGGCCGGCGGGCGACCACCACGGGGGCGGCGAGCGCCCGCGCGCCGGGGTCCCACGCCCCCCCCCCGACGGCGGCCAG
>DATHVI010000112.1:0-1575 GCA_035461385.1 Solirubrobacterales bacterium | reverse complement strand
ACGCCGTTGACCGCGGCGATCACCGGATAGGGAATGCGGCGGAAGTCGACGATCGCCTGATGGAGGGCGTCGGCTCCCCGGCGCACGCTCGCCGGGAGATCGAGATCGGGCTCGTCGATCCCGCGCTTGAACCAGTTGACGTCGCCCCCGGCCGAGAACGCGCGCCCCGCGCCGGTGACGACGAGGGCGCGAAGCGGGGCCCGATCCGCGAGCCAGCTCGCCGTCGTCACGAGCTCGCCGATCATCTCCGGGCTGATCGCGTTGAGCGAGTCCGGACGGTCGAGGGTGAGGGTGCCGATCTCACCGTCGAGATCGATCCGCAGCGTCTCGAGCGTGGGCGGCGCGGTGCTCATCTTGGCCCTCCTCGGGGTCAGTTTCAGATCGGGCGGGCGGCGTTGCCGCAGGAGCAGCATGTCACGCGGGGAAGCCGCCGCGGGGTGATTCGGCGGCGGCACCGAACCCTAACCTCTTCGATGTGGCGACGAGCAAGCCGACCAGGACCGAGGGGCCGACCCTCGCCGAGCAGCGGCGCCGGCTGCCCGACCAGCCGGGCGTCTACATGCTCAAGGACGCCGACGGCGAGGTGCTCTACGTCGGCAAGGCGCTGTCGATCCGCAAGCGCGTCGCCTCGCACTTCTCGTCGGCGCCGAAGTCGACGCTGCGATTCACCGACCGGGTCGGGTCGATCGACTTCCTCGTCACCGAGACCGAGGGCGAGGCGCTGCTCGCCGAGCAGCAGTTCATCAAGCGCCACCGGCCGCCGTTCAACATCCGCCTCCGCGACGACAAGTCCTACCCGTACGTCGGGATCAGCCTCGACGAGGAGTTCCCGCGCGTCTACTTCACCCGCGAGCGCCACCGCGCCGGGCGGCTGTACTTCGGCCCGTATTCGAACGCGAAGCGGGTCCGCGAGACCCTCGACCTGCTCGGGAGGCTGTTCCAGTACCGCACCTGCGAGGGCCCGGAGCCCGGCCGGCGGTCGGGGGTCCCGTGCCTCGACTACTACATCAAGCGCTGCGGGGCGCCCTGCGTCGGCTACGTCGACCGCGAGGAGTACCGGCGGTCGATCGACGCGATCATCGGCTTCCTCTCGGGACGCTACCGCGAGGTCGAGCGCGACCTCGAGGCGAAGATGACGCGAGCCTCCGCCGCGGAGGAGTACGAGCGCGCCGCCGCGTACCGCGACCGGCTCGAGGCGGTGCGGGGGGTGATGGAGCGCCGCAGCGTCGTCTCGGAGTCGTTCGACAACGCCGACCTCGTCGCCGTCGCCACCGACGGCGCCGACGCGAACGCCCAGCTGTTCCAGGTTCGCGACGGCGTCCTCGCCGAGCGGCAGAGCTTCTACCTCGCCAACGACGCCGAGGGCGACGAGGCCGAGGTCAGCGAGGAGTTCATCGCCCAGTACTACTCCGCGGCGCCGACCGTCCCGCGGCTGGTCGTCGTCGGGCAGGCGCTGCGCGAGCGGGCGCCGGTGATCGCCGAGGCGCTCACCGCCCGCCGCCGCGGCCCGGTCGAGGTCCGGGTCGCCGAGCGCGGCGGCAAGCGCCGCCTGCGCGACCTCGCGGAGCGAAACGC